>DATHRJ010000294.1:0-2059 GCA_035465455.1 Lysobacter sp. | reverse complement strand
CACCAGCATGGAAACGCTGCGCCAGATGGTCGCCGCCGACGTCGGCATCACCCTGATGCCGCTGCTCGCGGTCAAGCCGCCCATTGCGGCGACCGACAACGTCGTCATTCGGCGCTTCGCACCGCCGGCCCCGACCCGCACTATCGCCATGGTCTGGCGCAGCAGCTCGGCGCTGTCGGCCTTCCTGCGCGAGCTCTCGGATTGCTTCCGCCGGCTGCCGGCGGGGTTGTTGGAGTCGTAGTTTAAAGGTCCTTCAGCAAATCCTGGGCTTCGTCTGGGCCCTCGGGGATGTTCTCGAACAGCGGCGTCGACAGGTAGCGCTCGCCGGTGTCGGGCAACATCGCCAGGATCACCGAACCCGGCTCCGCCGTCTCCGCCACTTTCAGCGCCGCGGCGAAGGTGGCGCCGGAGGAAATGCCGCAAAAGACGCCTTCGTTGACCGCCAGCGCGCGCGAAGCCGCCATGGCTTCCTCGTCGGTCACCGGGATGTTGCGATGCGCCACGTCGCGATCCAGCACGTCCGGGATGAAGTCCGGCGTCCAGCCCTGGATCTTGTGCGGCTGCCACGGCTTGCCCTCCAACAGGGCCGCCCCGGCCGGCTCGGTCGAAACGATTTGCACGTCCGGCCGGGCCAGGCGAATCATGTGGCCGGCGCCGGTCAGTGTGCCGCCGGTACCGTATCCGCTGACGAAGTAATCGAGTCGGCGGCTGGCAAAGTCACTCAGCACCTCGGGGCCGGTGGTGTTTCGGTGATAGGCCGGGTTGGCTTCGTTCTCGAACTGCTCGGTCATGAACCAGCCGTGTTTGGCCGCCAGCGCCCGCGTGACCCGCACCATGCCGGTGGCGCGCTCGGCGGCCGGCGTCAGCACGACCTTGGCGCCGAGGAAGCGCATCAGCCGGCGGCGCTCCACCGAGAAAGACTCCGCCATGACCGACACGAAAGGGTAGCCGCGCACGGCACAGACCATCGCCAGCGCGATGCCCGTATTGCCCGAGGTTGCCTCGATGACCGTTTGACCGGGTTTCAACAGGCCCTTTTTCTCCGCGTCCAGGATGATGCCGAGCGCGAGCCGGTCTTTCACCGAACCCATGGGGTTGAAGGCTTCGACCTTGACGTACATCTCAACGTTATCCGGCGCGAGCCGATGAATCCTGATGACTGGCGTGTTACCGATGGTTTCGAGAATGCTGTTGTAAATCATCTGCGTTTCCTCGCTTCAGGCCGCTACTGCCGCGGGTTCATTCAAGCCGCAAAGGTTACTCCCGAGAGCGGCAACCTGTCCAATGATCAGCAGTCCCGGCCGGCCGGCCGGCGCGGCGGCGGCCAGCTCCGGCAGCTGGCCTATCGTTCCGGTCAGTACCTGCTGCCCCTCACGGCTGCCGTCAACGACGAGGGCTGCCGGAAAATCCCGAGCCAGTCCGGCCCGCAGCAGCTCGCCGCGAATTCGCGCAGCCTGTTTCACGCCCATGTATACCGCGACGGTGCGGCCAGGGCCGGCCAGCCTGGCCCAGTCGACGCCCGCGACAGCCTCCGAACCCCCCGCGGCAGACAATGCGGCGGCCCCGGTCGCGACATGCCCGGTGACCAGCGTCAGGGACTGCGCAAGGTCCCGGTGCGTAAGCGGAATGCCGGCGAGGGCCGCGCAAGCCGTGGCCGCCGTTATCCCCGGCACGACCTCGTACTCGATGCCGGCCGCGCGCAGCGCCTGCACCTCCTCGCCGCCACGGCCAAAAATGAAGGGGTCGCCGCCCTTGAGGCGCACCACCGTCCGGCCCGCGCGGGCTTCGCTGACCATCAGCCGCTCGATCTCGCGCTGACTGCGGTGATGGGCGCCGGGCGCCTTGCCGACATAGACCCGGTCGGCATCGCGCCGCGCCAGGTCCAGTATGGCCTGCGGCACCAGGTGATCGTGCAGGATCACGTCGGCCTGCCCCAGCAACTGCAGGGCGCGCAGCGTCAGCAGGTCCGGGTTGCCCGGGCCGGCGCCGACGATGAAAACCCGCCCCGGCGCCGGTCCGCGCCCGGCGGCGCGGCCAGGGCGAAATGCGCGCAGCGCCC
>DATHRJ010000293.1:0-6492 GCA_035465455.1 Lysobacter sp. | reverse complement strand
ATGGAGAACCCGATCAATACCCAGCTGTGGCAGTTTGCGGTGCCGTTCCTGGCGCAGAACCAGTTGCTGCTGAAAGTGATCCGTGCCGAACCGATCGCGGCCGAGATCTGGGCCGTGTACCTGGCGGCCGGCTTCGGGCTGGCGGCGCTGCTATGGTTCGCGGCGGTGCGCCGCTACCACCAGGAGAAGCTGGCGATCGCCGGCTGAGGGAATCGCCGGCTGCGGGGCGGCACCCGGGCCTGAAAACGAAAAAGCCCGGCTTGCGCCGGGCTTCTTCGTTACGCGGGGCAGCAAGCTGCCGTAGGGCGATCAACCCCCGGGATTGAACCCGATCGTGCGCCGCGTGGTGATCGGTGCCGGGACCGGCTGGAAGCGCCAGCGACGCACCGCGCTGATCGCCTCGCGATCGAACACGCGCGGCGGCGTCGCCCTGACCACGCGCACGTCGCTGACCGAGCCGTCGGTGCCGACGGTGAACTCGACCTGCACCTCGCCGGACTGGCCTGCACGCAGGGCCTCGGTCGGGAACTTCGGCGGCGGGGTCGACAGCGGACGCAGGTCGGCGGCGGTCGGGGCCGACGCCTGTTGCGCGGCGCGCGCCGCGGCAGCACGCTGGTCCGCGGCACGCTGGTCTGCAGCACGCTGGTCTGCAGCACGCTGGTCGGCCGCGCGTTGCTCGGCGGCGCGCTGCTCGGCGGTGGGCTGCGCCGGTGCGGCCGGCTTGGCGGCCAGTTGCTTTGCCGCCTGCTCCTGCTGGGCTTTCTGGTCGGCCAGGCGCTTCTTCTCCACCTCCAGTTTCTGCGCCGCCTGTTGTTCGGCCGTCAGTGCCTCCTGCTTGGCGCGCTCCACCGCCGCCAGTTGCTTGGCCTCGATGTTGGTCTTCAGGCGCGCCAGCGCCGGATGCTGGGGATCGGCTTTCTCGAGCAGTGCCACCAGCCGTTGCGCTTCGGCGAAGTCATCGCGGTTGACGCTCTGCTCGGTGGCGATGACCGTCATCGGCAGGAGGTCGATCAGCGCGCTGGACACGGCGGCATCGCCGGGAGCCTTGTCGCGCAGGGCGAGGTAGTACTCGACTGCGTTGTTCTCGGCGGGTGCATACAGCCGGTTCTCCGCATAGGCCAGTCGCGCGGCCTCGCGCAGTTCATCGGCACTCATCGCCGCGACGCGGGCCGACACGGCGGCCTCCGGGGCCACCGCGGGCGCGGCAATGCCGGCATCGGCTGCAGCGGAGGCGGGCGCGGATTCGTCCTTGCCGCAGGCGGCAAGCCCCAAGCTCAGGACCAGGACCAGTGTGGTTGATACGACGGACAGCCGGCGCGATTGCCGGCATTGCGGATTCACTACGATCATTGAAAAACTCCCCTGAAGTGCGGCTTCGTAGGCGCACCGGCATAAGGACGCTCCAGCCGGTCGCGTTTGTCAAGCATTGGCTGCCCGCGTCTTGGGTACACGCCCCATAGCGTGACGGCCGTCACGGTTGGCCCGATCACGTCGGTTTGCCGTCGCGCGTTCATTTGCCGATGCAGAAACTGGAGAAGATGTGCCCGAGCAGATCGTCGGCGCGCACCCGCCCGGTAATCTCCCCGAGCGCGTCATGGCCACCGCGCAAGGCCTCGGCGGCCAGGTCGAGCATCTCGTGCTGCAGGTGGCCGGCGGCATCGGCAAGGTCGCTGCGGGCCCGCCCGAGCGCGTCGACGTGGCGCTGGCGCGCGGTGAACGCGCCCTCGGCGCCGTCGGCGTGATCGCCGTGCGCCAGCTGCCGCAGGCGCCGGTGCAGCGTCTCCAGCCCGGTGCCGGTCAGCGCCGATACGCGCAGCGCCGGCTCGCCGGCATCGTTGCCGGGGGGCGATGCCTCGTTTGCCGGGACCTCGATCAGGTCGGCCTTGTTGTGCAGCCACAACCGTTGCGGCACGTCGGCGATGGCTTCGGCCACCGCGGCGCGACCGGCGGCGAGTTCGCGCGCGTCCAGCACCACGATCGCCAGGTCCGCGCGCTGCAGTTCGTTGCGCGCGCGGCGCATGCCCTCGCGCTCGATCGCATCGCCGCCGGCGCGCAGGCCGGCGGTATCGACCAGGGTCAGCTCCACCCCGTCGATGCGCACCACTTCGCTCAGCAGGTCGCGGGTGGTGCCGGCGATGTCGGTGACGATCGCGCGGTCGCTGCCGGCCAGGGCATTGAGCAGCGAACTCTTGCCGGCATTGGGCGGGCCGACGATCACCGCGTGCACGCCGTCGCGCAGGCGCCGGCCCCGTTCGGCGGCGGCCAGCAGCTGGTCCAGCTGGCCGCGCACGCCCGCCAGCCGCTTGCGCAGCCCGCTGCCACCGAGGGTGTCGAGCGGTTCGTCGGCGAAATCGATCGCCGCTTCCACGTGGACCCGGATCGCGAGCAGTTCGTCGGCCAGCGCCTCGACCCGGCGCGAGAACTCGCCATCCAGCGCACGCCGCGCCGCGCGCGCGGCACGCGCGTCACCGGCGGCGATCAGGTCGGCGACCGCTTCGGCCTGGGCGAGGTCGAGACGGCCCTCCAGGAATGCGCGCTCGCTGAACTCGCCCGGACGCGCGCGGCGCGCGCCCAGCGCGCAGCAACGCGACACCAGTTCCTGCAGCAGCGCGGGGCTGCCATGGGCCTGCAGTTCGACCACGTCCTCGCCGGTGTAGCTGGCCGGGGCGGCGAAATACAACGCGATGCCGTCGTCGATGGTGGCGCCGAGATCGTCGCGGAACCGCACATGGTGGGCGTGGCGCGGAACCAGCGACCGCATGCAGATCGCTTCGGCGATCGCGCGCGAATCCGCGCCCGACAGCCGCACGATGCCGACGCCGCCGGCTCCGGGCGCGGTGGCGATGGCGGCAATGGTGTCGCGGGTGTCTTTCATTGCGGGTAATTCCCTGGGTCGCACGATTTTGCCGCAATCGGACCCTGGTAGCAGATGCGAGGGGCGACGTGCATGCCTGCGCTGCGGTCACCCGGCCAGCCCCGCAAACAACGACGGCGCCCGCAGGCGCCGTCGTTGCAGCAATGGCGGTGCGGTTACGGCGCCGACGGCGGCCGCGACTGGTCGCGGGCGGCGCGGAATGCGTTGCCCTCGTACCAGTTGGGCCACTGCTCGCTTCCGGCCAGCACCTTGCCGACGCCGTACAGCGCCTCCAGGTCCTGCATCACGCCGTCCAGCGGCCACGCCGGGTCGAACTCGTCGGCCGGCTTGTGGTAACGGTTGTCGCGGTAGTCCAGCTGCGCCTTCAGGCCGGCATCGAGGCCGCCCTCGATCAGGTCGTCGCCGCCCTTGGCATACAGCGCGGGCACGCCGGCCTTGGCGAAGTTGAAGTGGTCGGAGCGGAAATAGAAGCCGCTTTGCGGGGTGGTCTCGGCGGTCAGCGTACGGCCCTGCTCGCCGGCGATGTCCTTGAGGATGTCCTCCAACTGCGAGTTGCCCAGTCCGACCACGGTCATGTCGCGCGCCTTGCCGATCACCGGCATCGCATCGAGGTTGATCACCGCCACGGTATTGGCCAGCGGGATGGCCGGGTTGGCGACGTAGTACTTCGAGCCCAGCAGGCCGGACTCCTCCAGCGTCACCGCCAGGAACACCACCGAGCGCTCCGGCGCCGGGGTCTGCGTGGCGAACGCCTCGGCGATCTCCAGGATGCCGGCCACGCCGGTCGCGTTGTCGACCGCGCCGTTGTAGATCGCGTCATCACCGGCCGCGGCCGCGCCATCGGTGGTCCCGCCTTCGTGGCCGTGGTCGCCCAGGTGGTCCCAGTGCGCCATGTACACGATCGCCTCGTCCGGGCGGGTGCTGCCGGGCAGCATCGCGACCACGTTGTGCGAGGTCTTCTCGGCGGTCGTGCTGTCGAGGTCCAGCGACAGCTTGGCCGGCAGCTCGATCGCCTTGAATCCCTTCTGGTTGGCCGCCTTGTACAGGCCGTCCAGATCGTGGCCGAGATCGCGCAGCAGGCCGCGCGCGACGTCGCCGGTGATCCAGCCCTGCGCCGGCAGGCGCGGTTCCGGATCGACGCTGGCCGGCAGGTCGAACTGCGGGCCCGACCACGAGTTCTTGACCACGTCCCAGCCGTAGGACGCGCCATCGTCGTCGTGGATGATGATCGCCGCGGCCGCACCCTGGCGTGCGGCTTCCTCGTACTTGTAGGTCCAGCGGCCGTAATAGGTCATCCGCTTGCCTTCGAACAGCGACTCGTCCTGGGTGTGGAAGCCCGGGTCGTTGACGAACATCAGCACGGTCTTGCCCTTGACGTCGACGCCGGCGTAGTCGTTCCAGCCCAGTTCCGGCGCATTCACGCCATAGCCGACGAACACCAGTTCGCTGTCGTCGATCCGCACCTGCGGCTGGCCGCTGCGCGTGCCGATCATCATCTCGCTGCCGAACTTCAGCTCGCGCGGCTGGCCATCGACGTCCAGCCGCAGCACGGTCGACTCGTCCGCGGTGGTTTCCACCATCGGCACGGCCTGCACGAAGCTGTCGCCGTTGCCCGGCTTCAACCCGAGCCGCTGGAACTGCGCGGTGAGGTAGGCGATGGTTTTTTCCTCGCCGTCGCTGCCCGGGGCGCGCCCGCCGAACTCGTCGGAGGACAGCGCCTGCACGTGCGCGGCGAAGTCGGCGGCGGTGATGACGCCATCGGAAGAAGCGGTGCTGCTCGCAGCCGGAGCGGCGGCGCCGGCCGGTGCCTCGGCCGGACGGTTGCATCCTGCCAGCACGAGCGCGGCGGCGAGGATGGACGTGGCGGGCAATAACGGAATTCGGGTCATGGGACCTCCGGAGTACGAAGGCCCATTCTATGCCCACCAGTCCGCGGGGCCGGCGACTGCGTCCCCGGTTCGTTAAGTTGGCATCGGGGCCGCGCGTGGATCAGCTGACAACCACCGAGTTCAGGGGCGGGGTGCGCGGTCGCTCTCGAAGCGGACCGCGGTGGCGCCGGTCACCGGGCCGATGGTGGCGCTGCGGTGCACGTACAACTTCACCGCGCGTTCGAACACCAGCGGCCCATCCACGCGCGCCTGCGGGCCGATGATCACCCGCGGCATGCGCTGCTTGCCGAACGAGATCAGGCTCGGCCTGGGCTTGCGGTAACGCACGCCGCCGCGCACGTGCGAGCCGATGCCGACGGTGAGGTCGCCGGTCACGGTCTCGATGTCTCCGGAAACGTCGGTGTCGACCAGTCCGATCCCGCCGTTGACGGTCCCGACGTTGCCGCGCACGCTGCCGCCGCGGTCGATGAACACGCTGCCGTTGACGGTGCTGACGTCGTCGTTCACCTGCACGTTGTCATCGACGCGAATGCTGCCGTTGACCGTGGACAGGCCGCCGGCCTGCACGCTGGAGGCGACCTTGATGCTGCCGTTGACGGTCTCGGCACTGGCGATGCGCGCGCTGGCGCCGACCTTGATGCTGCCGTTGACGGTCTGCAGGTTGCCGTAGCGCCCGCCGGCCTCGGCGGTGATGGCGCCGTTGACCTTCTCGATGTCCGGGTCGGCGGCCAGGGCCGGCGCGAGCGCCAGTGACAGCGCCAGGGCGAGCAGCGGGCGGGCGAGCAGCGGTCGGATCGGCATGGTCATCATTCCTTGGGTTGGGCAGGCACTACGATGCAGCGGCGAACGAGCGGGTTTAAAGCCGGATCGCCCGTGTGACCGGTACTGTGCATCGGCTTCGCTACAATCGTCGCCTGCCTTAAGTCACAGGATGCCGACGTGCCGACACCGACCGCGCGCCCGAACTCGCCCGACGTTCCGCCCGCGATCACGCCCGTTTCCATCCGGCCGGTGGTGCTGTTGATCCTCGACGGCTGGGGCTACCGCGAGGAGTCCGCCGACAACGCGCTCGCCCAGGCCCACCTGCCGAACTGGCACGCGCTGCTGCAGGCAGCGCCGCATACGCTGATCCACACCGAGGGCCGCCATGTCGGCCTGCCCGAGGGGCAGATGGGCAATTCCGAGGTCGGGCACATGAATCTCGGCGCCGGCCGCGTGGTCTACCAGGACCTGACCCGCATCGACGCGGCGATCGAGGACGGCAGCTTCTTCGCCAACGCGCAGTTGCGCGCCGCCTGCGCCGCGGCCCGGGACGGCGACGCGACCCTGCACCTGTTCGGGCTGCTGTCGCCCGGCGGCGTGCACAGCCACGAGAACCACATCGTCGCCATGCTCGAGATGGCCCGCCGCGAACGCGTGCCGCGGGTGGCGGTGCACGCGTTCCTCGACGGCCGCGACATGCCGCCGCGTTCGGCCCGGCCCAGCCTGGAACTGCTGCAGGCGGCCTGCGAACGCGCCGGCAACGCCCGCATCGCGACCGTCAGCGGCCGCTACTACGCGATGGACCGCGACCAGCGCTGGGACCGCGTGCGCCGGGCGTGGGATGCGATCGTGGAGGCGTCGAGCGGGCACGTCGCCGACGACGCGCTCGCGGCGCTCGAACAGGCCTACGAGCGCGGGGAGAACGACGAGTTCGTGGCGCCGACGGTGGTCGGCCGCGGCGCACCG
>DATHRJ010000292.1:0-2291 GCA_035465455.1 Lysobacter sp. | reverse complement strand
GTTCGACGGCATCGAAGCGATGCTCGCGCAACTCGAAGACGCTGGCTGCATCTGGGGCATCGTCACCAACAAACCCGAATACCTCGCCAAGCAGTTAATGCCGCTGCTGGGCTGGCACGAGCGTTGCGCGGTGCTGATCGGCGGCGACACCCTGGCGGCGCGCAAGCCCGATCCGTTGCCGCTGACGGTCGCGGCCTCGCGGATCGGCGTCGCACCAGGCAATTGCATCTATGTCGGCGACGACGAGCGCGACATCGTTGCCGCGCGCGCGGCTGGCATGCCGTCGGTGGTTGCGTTGTGGGGTTACCGGCTCGCGCACGACGACCCCTACGCCTGGAACGGCGACGTGCTGATCGACCGCCCTGCGGACTTGTGCCGCGCCGAGGCCTCGCCGGTGACCCGATGAGCGACCCGGCGCCCGCAGTGCCGGAGTCGCAGGCCGACGCGCTGGAAGGTTTTCTCGGCAAGTGGCGCGCGCGCTGGCCCGAATGGGTGGTGATGGAAGCATTCGTGCCGCAGGCGCAACGGGCCACGGTGCTGGCCTGGGCGGCGTTGCAGCAGGAAATGACCGATGCCGCCTGGGGCGGGCAGGACCCGCGCCCGGGCGAGCTCAAGCTGGCCTGGTGGCAGGAGGAGTTGCACGGCTGGACGAAGGGGCGCCGGCGGCATCCGCTGGGGAGCGTGCTGCAACGCCACCAGGCCCCTTGGACGACACTGGCGGCAGCACTGCCGGAGCTCCCGGCCAGCCGCGAACGCGCACGCGATCCGGAGGAGGCAGTCGCGGCACTGCGCGGTTTTTCCACGTCGGTGGCGATGGTGGATGGCGCGCTGTTTGCGCCTGGCGATGCATCGGCCGCGGCGGCGGACGCCAGCGTGGTCACTGCCGTGTTGCTGGCGGCGCGTGCCGTGCAACCTGGTGACGCGCACCTGCCGCTGAGCGAAATGCTGCGCGCCGATCGGGAGGCCGCACTGGCCAGCTGGCGCGAGCACCTGGTCCGCAGCTGGCCTGCGTCGGCCGCTTCGACGCGACCGCGACGGCTGTGGGCCGCACTTGCCAGCGCACGGTTGGGGCAGGGTGATCCGTCCAGGCCATTGGGCTCCTGGAGGGCGCTGGCCACCGCCTGGCGGGGCGCACGCACCGGCCGCAACTGAGCGTTCCAGCCCTCACGACCTGCCGTTACGGCTGCGCCGGCTAGAATGGGCGGCGTTGCACCCTCGCATCGCCACCTCCCAAAGCCGTGACCCGTCCTCCGTTCGCTCCCCGTCGCATGCCCGATGTCGCCTCCGATGCCGCCGCGGCCGCGCGGCCGCTCGACTGGGTGGGGATGTCCAACATCGCGTTGCCGCTGCGGGTGGCTTCGGCCAGCGGCGAGGCCATCCAGGTGGCGGCGTCGGTCGACATCTCGGTGGACCTCACCGACGCCGGGGCGCGTGGCATCCACATGTCGCGCCTGTACCTGCAACTGCAGCACGCGTTTGCCAGCGAGGTCGTCACGCCCGCCGGCCTGCGCCGGGTGCTGCAGACCCTGGTGGAGACCCAGGCAGGCCTGTCGAGCCGCGCCCGGCTGGTCCTGCGCTATGAACAACTGCTGCTGCGCCCGGCGCTGGCCAGCGGCCATTCCGGCTGGAAGAGCTATCCGGTCGAGATCGAAGCGGCGCTGATCGAAGGCCACCTGCGCCTCGCGCTGCGCTTCGCGGTCGACTACTCCAGCACCTGTCCGGCGTCCGCGGCGCTTTCGCGGCAACTCAATGCCGACCGTTTCAGCGCCGATTTCGCCGATGCGCGGCCACTGTCTTCGGCAGTGCACGAGTGGCTGGCGTCGGAGCGCGGCATGGCCGCCACGCCGCATGCGCAGCGCAGCCGCGCCAACATCCGGGTCGAGCTGCGCCCGGCGTTCGACGAGTTGCCGCTGGTGTCGCTGATCGACGCGATCGAGGAGGCGCTCGGCACGCCGGTGCAGACCGCGGTCAAGCGCGAGGACGAGCAGGCCTTCGCGCAGCTCAACGCCGAGAACCTGATGTTCTGCGAGGACGCGGCGCGCCGGGTGGCTGCGGCCCTGTCCGGCGACGTGCGGATCGAACGCTTCGAGGCCGAGGTTTCGCATTTCGAGAGCCTGCATGCGCACGATGCGGTCGCCCGCGTGACCGGCGCCGGCGCCGGCTGACGCCCTTGCCGCCACGGTGTGGCGTGTCGTGTGCAAAAACCAGTGGCGACGCGCGATGGTCCGGGGAGACGCGCGATGGTCCGGGGAGACGCGCGATGGTCCGGGGACGGTTCGCATCGTATCGCT
>DATHRJ010000291.1:0-13380 GCA_035465455.1 Lysobacter sp. | reverse complement strand
GGGCGTCGGACACCAGCGCGTTGATCGATTCCAGCCCCGCGCGCAGCGCGGGATCGACGGCGCCGCGCTCGACGATACGCAGCCGGATCGCGATTGCGGTCATGTCCTGGCCGAGCTGGTCGTGCAGTTCGGCGCCGATGCGCCGGCGCTCCTCTTCCTGCAGGGTGGCGATGCGGTTGGCGGCGCCGGCCAGTTGGCCGCTGCGCAGTGACAGCTCCCGCACCGTCTGGGCCAATGCGTCGCGTTGCGACCGCTGCCGCTCCGCGGTCGCGCCGAGCAACAGCGCGACAAAGCCGGCGACCGCCAGCATCACCTGAAGCTGCCCGGTACTCCACAGGGCCACGAGCGGGCCGCTGAGCGTGTACAGGCCGGGGATCATCAGCGCGTGGGCGATGGCCCCCTGTCGCCAGCCGATGCGGTAGGCGATGGAGAAGACCGGAAGCAGCGCCAGCATCAGCGGGTAGACCGGTTCGTCGATGATCGGCAACCGCGACAGGCCCAACGCCACCGCCAGCGGCGCCAGCACCAAGCCATTGGCGAACAGCTCGCCCCAGCCGCGGCGGTCGGGGCCGAATTGCCCATGCAGCGCCAGCAGGATCGGCAGGACAATGATCACGCCGGCGAAATCGCCCAGCCCGTACCCGGCCAGCGTGGTGCCCAGGCTGTCGGTGAGCTCCCCGACGTCGTTCAGCTGGATGGCAGTCAGGGCGAGCGCGGTCAGGATCGAGGCCACCGCGCCGCAGGCGACCAGTCGCGGCAATGCGTTGATCGTGGGAGTGCCGCGCCCATGGCGGCCGATCGTCCGCACCGCCAGCGCGTAACAACACCACGGCATCACGGCGGCGGCCACCATGCCAATGGGCGTGTGGAAGAAACCCTGCAGGTAAATGATGGTCAGTGCGGCCAGCCACTCCACCGCGGCCATCTTCCACCACGCCCCGCGCGGCAGGACCCACAGCACGCCCAGCCGCAGGCCAGCGGGAAGGAACCAGAATATCGTGGAGCCGGCATAAAGCGCGGACCACGCCAGGGCGTAGAGCGCCAGCAACAGCCACGGCGTTGCGCGCGGGTACGCATCGATGTGAAACTTGCCTTCCAGAATGCTGTTGACGTCGCGCATGCCGCCCCTAGATATCGTCCTTGTCGACGACCACCCCATTGTGCGCGCCGGGTTCAAGCAATTGCTGGAACTCGAGGACGGCTGGCGGGTGACCGCCGACGTCGGCACCTCGCAGGATCTGGCGGCCGCGTTGATGGAGTGCCCGTGCGACGTCCTGGTGCTGGACCTGTCGCTGCCGGATGCCGATGGCCTGGTGATGATCCGTCATCTGCTCGCCCAGCGGCCGGAGTTGGCGATCGTGGTGCTGACAATGCACGACGGCGCGCTGTTCGTACAGGACGCGATGGAGGCCGGAGCACGCGGGTATGTCACCAAGCGCTCGGCGCCGGACGAGCTCATCGACGCCATCCATGCGGTGATCGAAGGCGAGATCTACCTGGGCAGCGACATCCGGCGGTTCACCGGCTTGCTCGCCGATACGGACGATCAGCACCAGATGCCCGAACTCACCGCACGCGAGGCGCAGGTGTTCCTGCTGATCGCACGCGGGCATTCGGTGGCGAAGGTCGCCGCCACCGTCGGCATCAACACCAAGACCGCCTACGGCCACCGCAGCAACATCTACACCAAGCTGCAGGTGTTCTCCGACCACGAGTTGCGCCAGCTTGCGGAGCGACGCGGCCTGGTGGAGAAGCGCTAGCGGGCGCGGCGTGACCCGCGGTTGCGTGGCTTCGCCTCCCGTAGCCCGGGTAAGCAAAGCGCACCCGGGACCGCGCAGGACTCCGTGGAGATCGCCGGCCCCCGGGTGCACTGCTTAGCGGCGACTTGGGGCGGGTTGGGCCATCAGGCGATGGGTCAGTCGCGCAGCGACGCGGGCGGTGGCGTCGTCGCGATCCAGCGGCGGGGATAGCTCGGCAATATCAGCCAGCTTCAGCCGGTCCGTGTCCCGGATGGCGGCGATCACCGGTTCGAGGACGTCCAGGGCAACGCCGCGTGCGCTGGGAGCGCTGACGCCGGCCGCCACCGCCGCAGGCAGCACATCGAGGCAGATCGTCAGATAGATCGAATCCGCCGGCGTCAGCCATTCGAGCAGTCGCTCGATATTGGCATCCTGGCGGGATGCGGTCAGCTCATCGTCGTGCAGGTAACGCGACCCGGTCTCATGCGCCGTGCGGAACAGTCGCTGGGTGTTGGACGAGGCGCTCGCGCCGAGGCAGAAGTAGTCCAGTTGCACGCCATGGGCCTGTGCATGCCGTAGCGCCTGCAGGAAGGGCGTTCCGGAGTTGGCGACCGGCGCGTCGCGCAGATCCAGGTGCGCGTCCAGGTTGACGATCGCGATCCGCCCCGGTTTCGCGCTTCCGGCCAGGCCGAGGTAGCTGGCGAAGCCGATCTCATGGCCACCGCCCATGCCGAGCGGGAAATGGCCGGCGTCCAGCAATCGGGTGACGCGCCGTGCGAAGCGCAACTGCGCGCCCTCCAGGTCGCCGTCGGTGCAGTCGATGTCGCCGGCGTCGTACACCGCCCGCGACTGCGGTGCGGGCAGGTTGGACAGGCAACGACGCAGCGCTCCCGGCCCCAGTGCTGCGCCCGGCCGGCCCCCGTTGCGCCTGACGCCCTCGTCGCTGGCAAATCCGAGCAGCGCCACGCCCGGCGATGTCGCCTGGTCGATCGGCCGGATCACCTGGTGCAGGCGGAATGCCAGTGGGTCGGACGGGTCATCGATCCGCCCGTGCCACCCATCCATTACAAGGCCTCGTCCAGGCGCGTGCACAGCCAGGCGTCCAACTGGTCGTCGGCGATCAGCGCGTCGGCTGCAGCGATTTCAGGTGCGAAATACCGGTCCTCGTCGTAGCGCGGCACGGCTCGGCGGACGCGGTCGAAGACCTGCTCCAGCGGCTTGGAAGAACGCAGCGGGCGCCGGAAGTCGATGCCCTGGCATGCAGCCAGCAACTCGATCGCCACGATGCGGCGCACGTTGACCGCGATGTCGCCGGCCTTGCGCGCAGCGAACGTCGCCATGCTGACGTGGTCTTCCTGATTGGCCGAAGTCGGCATCGAATCGATGCTGGCCGGATGGGCCAGCGTCTTGTTCTCGCTGGCAAGCGCGGCCGCGGTGACGTGGGCGATCATGAAGCCGGAGTTGATGCCGGGGTTGCCGACCAGGAACGCCGGCAGGCCCGACAAGTGCGCATCGATCAGCAGCGCGATGCGCCGCTCCGACAGTGCGCCCACTTCCGACAGTGCGATCGCGATCTGGTCGGCGGCGAAAGCGACCGGCTCGGCGTGGAAGTTGCCGCCCGACAGGACCTCGCCGGTGTCCGGGAAGAGCAGGGGATTGTCCGAAACCGCATTCGCCTCGATCAGCAGCGTGTTGGCCGCCTGGCCGAGCAGGTCGCGGCAGGCACCCATGACCTGGGGCTGGCAGCGCAGGCTGTAAGGATCCTGCACGCGCTCATCGTGGTGGCGATGCGATTCGCGGATGGCGCTGCCGGCGAGCAACTCGCGGTAGATCTTCGCGACATGGATCTGCCCCGGCTGGCCCCGCAGCGCATGGATGCGCGCATCGAACGGCGTGTCCGAGCCGCAGGCCGCATCGACCGTCAGCGCGCCGGCGAGCATCGCGGCGGAAAACACCTGCTCGGCGGCGAAGATCGCCATCAGTGCGATACCGGTGGAGACCTGCGTACCGTTGAGCAGCGCCAGGCCCTCCTTCGCGGCCAGCGTGAGCGGGTGCAACCCGGCACGACGCAGCCCCTCGGCGGCGGGCAGGATCTCGCCGTTGACGCGCACCTCGCCTTCGCCCATCGCCGCCATGCTGAGATGTGCCAGCGGCGCCAGGTCGCCGGAGGCGCCCACCGAGCCCTGCGACGGAATGCATGGCCAGATTTGCGCGTTGTAGAGCGCGACCAGTTGCTCCAGCAACTCCCAGCGCACGCCGGAATGCCCGCGCGCGAGCGACGCGATCTTCAGCGCCAGAATCGTGCGCACGGTGTCGTCGTCCAGCAGATGGCCGACACCGACCGCGTGCGAGCGCACCAGGTTGGTCTGCAGTTGCTGCAGCTGCTCCACGGGGATGTGGATCTTGGCGAGCAGGCCGAAGCCGGTGTTGATCCCATAGGCCGGCTTGCCCGCCGCGACGAGCTCGGCAACGGTTGCCGCAGCGGCATCGACGCCAGGCTTGCATGCGGGTGGCAGATGGATCGGCGTGAATTGCCGCGCGATGTCGCGAAGCTGGGCCAGCGAAATCTGGCCCGGTGTCAGGGTCAGCATGACGATTCGTCCCGGATGGAGGGCAGGTTGAGTGAGTGCTCATGCGCGCATTCCAGCGCCAGCGGGTAGCCGGCGTCGGCGTGCCGCATCACACCCGTGGCCGGATCGTTGAAGAGCACGCGCTCCAGCCGCTGGTCGGCAGCCTCGGAGCCGTCGCACACGATGACCACGCCGGAGTGCTGCGAGAAACCCATGCCCACGCCGCCGCCATGGTGCAGGCTCACCCAGGTGGCGCCGCCGGAGACGGCGAGCATCGCGTTGAGCAGAGGCCAGTCGGAGACCGCATCGGAGCCGTCGAGCATCGACTCGGTTTCGCGGTTCGGGCTGGCGACGGAACCGCAGTCCAGGTGGTCGCGGCCGATCACGATCGGCGCGTTGAGTTCGCCGGAGCGGACCATCTCGTTGAACGCCAGCGCCGCGCGGTGGCGCTCGCCCAGCCCGAGCCAGCAGATACGCGCCGGCAGGCCCTGGAACGCGATGCGCTCGCGCGCCTGGTCGAGCCAGTGGTGCAGCGGGGCGTCGTCGGGGAACAACTCCTTGACCTTGGCATCGGTGCGGTAGATGTCCTCGGGATCGCCGGACAGCGCAACCCAGCGGAACGGACCCTTGCCCTGGCAGAAGAGCGGCCGGATGCACGCCGGGACGAAGCCGGGAAAGTCGAACGCATCGGTGACGCCTTGCTCCAGCGCCACCTGGCGGATGTTGTTGCCATAGTCGATCGTCGGAACGCCCATGCGATGGAAGTCGAGCATCGCCCGCACGTGGGTGGCGCACGATGCCGCCGCGGCCTGCTGCAGTGACGCACGCTGGCTCTCGTCGGCGCGTGCGCGCTCCCATTGCTCCAGCGCCCATCCTTCAGGCAGGTAGCCGTTGACCAGGTCGTGGGCAGAGGTCTGGTCGGTCACTGCGGCAGGTACCGCGCGACCTTGCCGCGCGAGCTCGACGAAGCGCGGCATCAGCGTGGCGGCGTTGCCCAGCAGCCCGACGGAGACGGGTGAGGTTGCGCTCTCGACGATCGCCAGCGCCTCCTCGATCGTGTGGGCCTTGCGGTCGAGATAGCGCGTGCGGATGCGGAAATCGATCCGCGACTCCTGGCATTCGATCACGATGCAGCTGGCGCCGGCGAGCGCGGCAGCCAGCGGCTGCGCACCGCCCATGCCGCCCAGGCCCGCGGTGAGGATCCACTTGCCCGACCAGTCGCCGCCGTAGTGCTGGCGGCCGAGTTCCACGAACGTCTCGTAGGTGCCCTGCACGATGCCCTGGCTGCCGATGTAGATCCACGAACCGGCCGTCATCTGCCCGTACATCATCAGGCCCTTGCGATCGAGTTCGTTGAAGTGGTCCCACGTCGCCCAGTGCGGCACCAGGTTCGAGTTGGCGAGCAGCACCCGGGGCGCGTCGGCATGGGTGCGGAACACGCCCACCGGTTTGCCCGACTGGATCAGCAGGGTCTCGTCGGCCTCGAGCTTGCGCAGCGATTCCAGGATGCGTTCGAAGCTGGCCCAGTCGCGCGCGGCCTTGCCGATCCCGCCGTAGACGACCAGGTCATCGGGGCGCTCGGCCACTTCGGGGTCGAGGTTGTTCTGCAGCATCCGGTACGCGGCTTCGGCCAGCCAGTTCCTGCAGGTGAGGGTCGTGCCGCGTGGGGCGCGTACGGGGCGTGGCCCCGGGGGGGAAGGGCGGGTACCGGTGTCCATCAAGGCTCCATCAGGAATGGGGTGTGTCGCCCACCTGGAACGAACCGACAAAGCGGTATCGCGCGGCGGGGTGGGTGAGACGTACGAAACTGGCGACATGCCCGCGCGACCACGTGCGCCGGCTCAGCGCGATGAGCGGGTCGCCCACCTCGGTGCCGAGCACCTTGGCCAGTCGCTTGTTGGCGGCTTCGGCCTCGATCGTGTGCTCGGTGCGTTGCAGTGGCGCGGTGCGCATCAGGTACTGGTGGGGGATCTCCACCTGGAAGTCGATGTCGAGGTAGTCCGGCGCGCAGACCGGATTGACGAAGCGGTCTTCCAGCTGCAGCGGCTTGCCGTTGGCGCTATGCAACAGCCGCGAATGGTAGAGCCGGCTGCCTGGTTCCATCTCGAACTGGCTGGCGGTCGTCGTGCGCGCCGACACCGCTTCGCAGATAAGCACGGTGACCGAGTGCGCCTGGCCGCGCGCGAGGATTTCATCGCGGATGCTGCGCACCTCGAACATCGCCGATTCGGCCTTCGGCCCGGCGACGAAGGACCCGACGCCCTGCACGCGAGTGACGACGCCGGCATCGGTCAGTTCGCGAAGTGCGCGATTGACGGTCATGCGGGAAACGCCGAACTTGACCACCAGGTCGTTCTCGCTGGGGATGCGGCTCTGCGGCGGCCAGTCACCGTTGGTGATGTGTCGCAGGATGTAGTGCTTCAGCTTGAGGTACTGCGGCTGGGGCGTGTTCATCGGGTCAGCATGGCATGTCTATACAACCACTGGAAGATGCTGGCGTGACCCAGCGCACGTTCGGGGAAAACGTTTTCATCCCGTTGTTGACACCGCGAAAATCAGCGTGTTATCTGGTGGTATAGACAACCTCTGGTCGACCCCGCCTAGCCATGTTCCGGTTTTCCACCCTGCTTCGCTGCTTGCTGATCGTGGCCTTCTGCCTCGACGGCAGTGCTTCGTTATGGAGCGCCAGCTCGATGGCGGTAAGCATGGCCGGACACGGTGCCGGCATCGGACACGGCGAGCGCATGCACGACGAACGCGTCTCCGTTTCGGCCACGGATGTGGATTGCCCCGATGGCGAGTTGGCGGGTCTGGTCCAGACCGGCCACGAGATCGACCATGAGGACTGCGATTGCGGCAGCGGTGCCTGCCAGTGTCCCGTCGGTTTCACCAGCGTCGTGGTTGCCCATGGCGTGCCGTTTGCCGCGCAACATCGCGTCAGCACCGAGCTGACCGTGTCCAAACCCGCGTCGATTTCGCGCGGGTCGCTTTCCCCTGTCTTCCGACCTCCGATCGGCTGATACGGGTCCAGCCGTCTTACGGCGGCTAGTCGAGTTTTTGCCCTGGCTTCGCGACATCCGTCGCGTGTGGTGGGCGCCAGACGCATTTCCCAATCCTTGAATCAAAAAAACAACCGTACTGGGGGTTTCCATGTTCTGTAAGCGCAATCATCTTGCGTTGGCGATCGGCGCGTTGCTGTCCGCCGGCGTCGCAACCAATGCCATCGCTCAGTCCACGGGCGAAGCGTCGTCCGAAGCGACCAGCCTGGACACCATCACGGTGACCGGCAGCCACATCAAGCGCGCCGCGATTTCGGGTGTCGGCCCGGTCACCGTGATCGACGCCGAGGCCATCGAGCGCTCCGGCGCCATCTCGATCGAAACCCTGCTGCAGCGGTTGCCGGCTTCGGCGGGCTTTGCCGGCAGCCAGAGCAATGCCTACTGGGCCAACAACGGCTACGGCACCACCCAGGTGAACCTGCGCGGACTGGGCATCAACCGGACCCTGGTCCTGCTCAATGGCCGCCGCATCGTCAATGGCGGCACCGGCGCCAACAGTTCCGTGGACCTCAACATCATCCCGGTCGCGTTGATCGAGCGCATCGAGGTCCTCAAGGATGGTGCATCGGCGATCTAGGGCGCCGCTGCGGTTGCCGGCGTGGTGAACATCATCACCAAGAAGTCCTTCGACGGCGTCGAGGCTTCGGTGCGCTATGGCCAGACCTTCCAGGACGATGGCGAGGAGGGCGCCGTCGACCTGACCTGGGGAATGAGCGGGGACCGCGGCTCGATCATGGCGGCGATCAATTATTCCGAAAGCGGCTCCATCAACATGGCCGACCGGGCACCCTGCGGTCTGGGCGAACGGAACGGCGAGCTGGTCTGCGTGGGCAGCTCCGCCACCATCGGTGGCCGCGCGGTGCTCGCCGACGGCCGGCGGGTGAACTTCAACCAGGATCCCGGCGGCGACGGCGACTTCTTCGAAACCTACGACGGTGCCAAGCACAACTTCAACGGCAACCCGTATCTCAATTCGGTCAATCCGATCGAGCGCCTGAGCTTCAGCACCTTCGGCAACCTGTCGCTCAACGACGACGTGCGCCTGTTCACCGAGCTGATGTACACCAACCGCCAGTCCAACCAGCTCGCCACTCCGGGATCGATCGGCCAGTTCCGTCCGATCAACATCGCAGCCGACCATCCCACCAACCCCACCGGCCAGGACCTGCTGCTGCAGCGCCGCCGGCTGCTTGAAGCCGGGGTCCGCGACTTCTACCAGGAAGTGGACACGTTCCGCACGGTGGTTGGACTGGATGGCCAGTTCGGCATGGGCTGGAACTGGAGCGCCGCGATCAACTGGGGCCGCAACACCGGCATCGACGGCTCGACCAACATCGCCAATCTCGACCGCGTCGACAACACCCTCGATACGAGCCTGTGCAGCAACGCCCCGGGCGCGGGGATTCCGTGTGGCGACTACCTGGGCTACGGCGACATCAGCCCGGAAGTGCTCGACTACATCATGTTCACCACGCGCGACAACGGCGGCAACGAGCAGAAAAGCTTCACCGCGAACCTCAGTGGCCAGTTGTTCGAAATGCCGGCCGGATGGGTCGGCGTCGCCACCGGCGTGGAGATCCGCAAGGAGCGTGGCTGGCGCGACCCCGACCAGTTGACCATCCTTGGCAGCGCGAACACCAACCAGCAGGATCCGATCGCCGGTGAGTACACGGCGAAGGAAGTGTTCGCCGAAATCGCGGTGCCGCTGCTGCAGGACACGTTCCTGGCGCAGTCGCTGATGCTCAACGCCGCCGTGCGTTATTCGGACTACGACCTGTTCGGCGACGACACCAACTACAAGGTGGGCCTGGACTGGCAGCTCGTGCCTTCGCTCAAGGTGCGCGCCAACTACGCGACCGCGTTCCGCATCCCGAACGTGCCGGAGCTGTTCGGCGGCGTGTCCGAAGGCAGCCTGACGACCACCGATCCGTGCAGCGGCTGGAGCAGCCTGCCGTCGTCGTCCGTGGTCTACCAGAACTGCCAGGCATCGGGTGTCCCCGCCGGTTACTCACAGCTGGGCAACGCCATCCTGACCACCGTTGGCGGCAACCAGAACCTGCAGCCCGAAGACGCCGAGACCCTGACCATCGGTACGGTATGGACGCCGACGTTCGTCGACAACCTGACCCTGACCGCGGACTACTTCAACATCAGGATCGACAACGCGATCCAGCGCATCGCCGGCTCGACCAAGCTGTCGATCTGCTACAACACGCCGAACCTGGCGCATCAGTTCTGCGGCCCGTCCAACTTCACCCGCAACCCGCTCACCGGTGAGATCGACTTCCTGTCGGCGCAGCCGGTCAATGCGGCCAGCGAGAGGGTGTCTGGCATCGATCTTGGTGCCCTGTACCAGTTCGAAATGGCGGGCATGGATGCAACGTTCAACTGGGACGTGTCGTACCTGAAGAACTACGACGTGCGTCCGTTCCCCGGCGCCGACGAGATCGAGTTCGCCGGCAACATCACCGGCGGCAGCGGCAGCTACACGCAGTGGCGGTCGTTCGGTGCACTGACGCTGGAGCAGGGCCCGTGGTCGGGTTCCTACAGCGTCCAGTACATCGGTTCGGCGGATGACATCAACGCGTCGCCGGGCGACATCGGCGACCACGCGCCGAGCCTGACGTACCACAACGCCCAGGTGAAGTACGCGGTCAGCAAGTCGCTTGGCGTGGCGTTCGGCGTCGACAACCTGTTCGACAAGGAGCCGCCCTTCATCCAGAGCTATACCGATGCCAACACCGACACGATGACCTATGACCTCATGGGCCGTCGCTGGAACGCCAAGGTGACCTACCGCTTCTGATCAGGTCCGCCGCTCCCCGGCGATTGCGCCGGGGAGCGGTATTTCTGCTCCGCACCATTGCCCGTCGCAGGCAGGAACTTCTATGAAACCCGCATTCTGGGCACGCCGTGCCCACAAATGGATCGCCCTGGTCATCGGCGTCCAGGCCCTGCTGTGGATGCTCAGCGGGCTGTACATGACGATCATCTCGATCGATGTCATCCATGGCGACCACCTGGCTCACTCACACGCCGAGCCCCTTTCCACCGGCGTTGCGCTTGTCGACCCTCAGGTCGTGGCGCAGCGCTATCCGGGACTCGAGCGGTTCCGGATCAAGCGGTTCCTGGGCCGCGAGGTCTACGAGGTCCATTCCGCGGCCGGGGTCGAGTTGATCGATGCCCATGACGGCACGGCGATCGGCCCGCTCGATGAATCCATGGCACGAGAACTGGCGCTGTCGCTCTACGACGGCGACGGATCGGTCACCTCGCTGCAGCTGATCGATGAGGCGCCGCAGGACGTCGGCACTCGTCCGGTGCCGATGTGGCAGGTCGCGTTCGACGATTTCGGCGAAACCACGCTGTACCTCTCGCCATCGACCGGTGAACTGCTGGCGACGCGACACAGCCTTTGGCGCTGGTTCGATTTCCTCTGGATGCTCCACATCATGGATTACGAGAACCGGTCGGACGTCAACAACACCCTGTTGCGGATCGCGTCGTCCCTGGGGCTGGCGTTCGCGCTCAGTGGCGTATGGCTGCTGTTCTACAGCTTCCGCAGGAAGGTGTCGGCATGACCCCCTGGATGCGCAAGCTGCACAAGTGGGTCGGATTGATCATCGCCCTGCAGTTCGTGCTCTGGACGGGAAGCGGGCTGATCATGAGCCTGCTGGACCACGACGCCGTGCAGGGGCACACGCACCGCGCGCACGCCGCGCACAAGCCCCCCGCATGGCCCGATGGGCTGATGTCGCCGGCAGAGGTGCTGGCGGGTGCGGACCGCCCGGTACAGACGATCGATACGCACTGGCTGGGTGACCGTCCGATGTACCGGCTCGGGCACATGGGCGACGTCTGGCTGGCCAGTGCCGAAACCGCCAGGCCGGTGATGGTGAGCGCGGCCGACGTGGCCTCGATCGCCGCCGCGGATTACGTCGGCGACGGACGTCCATCGCCGCCTCGCCTCCTGCAGGAAGCGACCCTGGAAGCGCGCGGCCACGCCGGTGCGATCTGGCGCGTGGATTTTTCCGACGACGACGCCACCACGCTCTACGTGTCGGCGCAGGACGGCCGGATACTGGAGCGTCGCAACGACGGCTGGCGGCTGTTCGACATCGTCTGGATGCTCCACATCATGGATTACGTGGGGCGGCAGGACTTCAACAATCCGCTGGTGGTGATGGCGGCGTCCGGCGGGTTGTGGATCGCGCTGTCGGGGATGTGGCTGCTGGTGGCCAGTTTCCGCCTGAGCGAGTTCGTGCCGCGACGCTGGCGCCCGCAACGGGAGCTGACCGTGTTCGACGCGGCGGGAGCGAAGCTGCGCTCGGTGCACGCGCACGCCGGAGACAGCGTCTACCTCTCGCTGGCCGCGAATGGTTTGCAACTGCCATCCAACTGCGGCGGTGGCCAGAGTTGCGGCTTGTGCGAGGTCCGGGTACGCGGCAAGGCGCCGCCGCCGACCGCTGCCGATCGCGCGCACCTGACCGAAAGCCGCTTGAAGCTGGGTTACCGCCTGGCCTGCAACCTTCCCGTGGACGCCGACAGCCAGGTCGAAGTGGCGGGCGGGGCGGCCTTGTGGACCGAACGCGTGGCGAAGGTGGCCAGCATCACCGCGATCACGCCGTTCCTGCGGCAGATCGTGCTGGAACCGCAAACCGCGCTCGGGGCGGAGTTCCAGCCGGGCGCCTATCTGCAGATCCATGTGCCCGGCTACACGTTGCAGCGAAGCGATATCGACCACCCCGAGGATCATCGCGACGACTGGAAGGCGCTCGACCTGCCGCAGACGCTTGCCTGCCGGGAACCGGTGCGGCGCTCCTACTCGCTGTCGATGCCGGTGGAGAAGGCCGACGGCCACATCACCCTGCTGGCGCGATTCAGCCCCGGTCGCCAGGACAGGAAGGGCCATCCTTCGGGCAAGGGCTCGACCTACCTGTATTCGCTGAAGCCCGGCGACACCGTGCGCTTCAGTGGGCCGTTCGGCGATTTCGCGCTCAAGCCCGGCACCCGCGAGAAGGTCTTCATCGGCGGGGGCGCAGGAATGGCGCCGCTGCGCGCGATGGTCCACGCACGGCTGGACCATGGCGGCAGCGAACGCATGCATTTCTGGTACGGCGCACGCAACCTGCGCGAGGCCCCGTACATCGACGAGATGGCCGAACTCGCCGCCCGACACCCCAACTTCACGTGGCATCTGGTGTTGTCGCAGGAGGCGGAGCAGGGCGCCGGGCTGATCAATGGATTGGTGCACGAGGCGACGCACGACCATTTGCTGCGCGCTCATCCGGACCTTGCTGCTTGCGAGTTCTATCTGTGCGGACCACCGGCGATGCTCGCCGCGACGCGGCAGTTGCTGCGCACGCTGGGTGTTGCCGAGGAAATGATCGCGTTCGATGATTTCAAGATCTGATGCTGTCCAATACCGGGACAATCCCGCTCAACCAATTTTTCCACTCCAAGGATGCTGCCAAATGAAGACCCCCAGCCTCATCATCGCCCTGGCACTGGCTGCCGCTTGTACGCCGCAGGACCAGGATCGCGCAGCAGGAACCGAAGCCGTCGCCCCGGCGACGCAGGCGCCAGCGGCTGAAGCGGATGCCACCCCGGAACCGGCGACTGCCTCGGGCACGGGCGAGGTGACGGCGGTCGATCCGGCTGCCGCTACCGTCACCATCGATCATGGCCCGATCGACGCGCTGGAATGGCCCGCGATGACGATGACCTTCGCCGCGCCGGGGATGGATCTTGCCTCCATCAAGGAGGGCGACAAGGTCAGCTTCGAACTGCGGCAGACCGGGGCCATGGAAGCGACGGTCACCTCCATAGCGCGCGATCCGGCGCAGTAACCGCGGATGCGCCCTGGCTTCATGTGGCGGACATGCGGCGCGTGGATCCGCCATTTCCGCGCCCATCGGCCGTGATCGCGTCAGCCGGGGTTTATCCACCCGCTGCGGCGCTCACGGTAAGCTAGGGCGGTGCTTATCTGGCCCATCCTGCTGCGGATTCTGC
>DATHRJ010000290.1:0-4541 GCA_035465455.1 Lysobacter sp. | reverse complement strand
GCACGGCCGGCAAGCTCGGGTTCGCAGGTGCCGACCTCTCGTGGCGATGGGCAATCCACAGCCCCGCGTGCGGCCCGAAAACACAAACAACCCTGCAGCGACGTGGAGGCGTGGGGACGGAATGGTTCGTTACTGGGCTATGGCTCTATCCACAGTTCCGTCCCCGGTCCGATCGCCTCCCAGAATTCGTCCATGTCCCGATTGCTGAGCGCAATGGATCCGTCGGTCCAGTCGAGCATTTTCACAATTGCAGAGACGGGCGTCAGCGCGGGTCGCTGTCCGTGGATCACGACGATCGAATCGGGGCTGGCCAGGGCCGTGGCGCGGATTGCCTTGTAATACTTGTCGGACAAATCCTTCGCATCGATCCGGAAGCGCCCTTCGGGCGTTCTTCCATCCTCGTCCCGAATCTTGTCCCCGACCGGGACCGGGCCAAGCGAGATGCGATACGACTTGATCAAGTCGCCCTGCCTGTAGAGCAACAACATTCGCTCACTCTTGTCGACGCGGACTTCATCGGCCCGGCTTGAGGCATGCGCCGGGCTGGCCAGCAACAGCATCAATGCGAACGTCACCACAAGAATGCGATTCATAAAGCCCCCCCTGTGCAGCGATCTACGTAGATAGCGTCTTTTTGCGGACAACGCCACACTTTGGTGGGCCTGCGTGACTGAGTGGGGGCGCCCTTGCTTCCAAGGCAACTCTCGCCACCAGAAGTGTGACCGCCAGGTCGCCCAACGCTCGGGCCCCCCAAGGACAGTCGGACTGCTGGACTAACCATTCAGGTTGTTCATAATGGGCAATGAGTGAGGAATGGGTGGTGCTACTTGAGCGCGTGAACGCGTTCCGCGGCCTGATGGCAATCTTGTTGCCGGCGTTGCGCGATCCCGCGGCCCGGGAGCAGGCTTTCCGTAACCATTCGCAACTGCTGAGGGACGCCAGCCGGTCCTTTGGGATCGCACAGCAGGAGTGCATCGTCGATCTGCTCGACGAGATCAGGATCGCTTACGGCCTCACCGCGGGACCCGATCAGACCCCGTAACGCCGATAAGGCCCGCGGCGCTCGCCTGGCGGTGTCACGCGAATCCAGGCAGGGAGGGACGGTCCCGTTGGCACCCCGAGCAGTGTCGCTGACTTCACACGCGGTCGCTCCATGCTCCCGCGCGATGAAACCTGCCTGCCGCTGGATTGAAGCCGACAACAGCGCGTACCTGCACTGGCACTACGCCTGCATTGCGACGGTCAAGTCCGAGGCGCCAAGTTCGGCCAGCGCAACAGCTCCAGAAACGAAAAACCCCGCAGGGCCGGAAGCCTTGCAGGGCATGCGTTTCACAATGACCGACCAATGGTGGCCGGGGACGGAATCGAACCGCCGACACGGGGATTTTCAATCCCCTGCTCTACCAACTGAGCTACCCGGCCAATGTCACGGCCGGTCGTCGTGAGGGCGCGATGATACGGGCGCGGCGGGGGCGCTGGCAAGCTGACTGGCGCCAGCGACCGCGGCAACACGTCGCGGCAACACGTCGCGGCAACACGTCGCGGCAACGCGCGGTGGGCGCAAGATAAGTGCCGCCGCGCAAGCGCGTGGCGTTCCATTGCCCCTCTGCCGCCGGGTGCCGCCATGAAAAACCTGCCGATTTCCCTGATCGCCGCGTTGCTGCTGGGGGCGTGCGCCACCGGCGGGTTGTCCGATACCGAGCGCCTGGCGATGTATCGCGACGCGGCCGGTGCGCCGGTCGAAAGTTTCCATTACCCGGGCCGCATCCAGGGGTGGATGCCGCTGGGCGACAGCGCATTGGTCGTCGACACCCGGCCAAGCCAGGCGTACCTGTTGGAGTTGATGGGCACCTGCCCCGACCTTGAATTTGCCCAGGCGATCACCGTCAGCAACCTGGCCGGCCGCGTGCATGCGCGCTTCGACACGGTGACGGTGCTCGGCCAGGGACGGTTCGCGATCCCGTGCCGGATCCGGCAGATCCGCCCGGTCGACGTGTCGGCGGTCCGCAAGGCCGAGCGCGAACTGCGCGAGCAGGTCGAGATGACCGAGCGGCCTCAGGACTCCGGCGGCACGTAGCCGGCGGGTTTTTCCGCATCGCCGCCGAACAGGAACTTCAGCATTTCCGCTTCGAGGAACTTGCGGTGTTCCGGGTTCATCGGCGACAGCCGGTTCTCGTTGATCAGCATGGTCTGGTGCGCCAGCCATGCCGCCCACGCCGGCTTGCCGATATGCGCGAACACGCGCTTGCCGGCCTCTCCGGGCCAGGGCACGTAGTCGAGGCCTTCGGTCTCGCGTTTTTCGTACTCGCAGTGGACGGAACGGGGCATGGGTGCGCCTTTGCTGTGGAGGGCTCGCGCGGATCGGCCGATCGTTCTTACGCGACTTCGATCAGCCTGCGGATCGGGGCCGGAATGCCCAGCCCGGCAAGTTCGTCGACGCCGACCCAGCGCAGGTCGGCATTGTCGCCGACCCCTGAGTGCAGGGCGACCCCGCGCCAGCGCCGCGGTTGCAGTTGCAGCTTGTAGTGGCTGAATGCATGGGCGATCGGCGGCAGCGGTTCGCCGCTGCCGTAGCCGGCGGCGACGTGACGTTGAAGCCACGCGTGCGCCGCATCGGCATCCTCGGCCTGCGGCAGCGTCCATAGCGAGGCCCAGATGCCGGCCGGCGGCCTTCGCTGCAGCAGCGTGCGCCCGGATTCGTCGAGCAGCCACAGCACCTGCGCGTGGCGCTGCGGTGCGGCCTTGGCGGGCTTGCGCGTCGGCAGTTCGGCGACGAGGCCATCGCGGTGGGCGACGCAATCGTGCTGCAACGGACACGACATGCAAGCCGGCTCGCCGCGCCTGCACACGGTCGCGCCGAGATCCATCTGCGCCTGGGTGTAGTCGGCCAGGCGCACGGCCGGGAGGTGGGACTGCGCATGCGACCACAGTTGCTTCTCGACCGCAGGCAGGCCCGGCCATCCTGCGACCCCGTGGTAGCGCGCGAGCACGCGTTTGACGTTGCCGTCCAGGATCGCGAAGCGCTCGTTCCAGGCCTGCGCGAGGATCGCGGCGGCCGTGCTGCGGCCGATGCCGGGCAGCGCGATCATCGCGTCGAGGTCGCGCGGCAGCTGCCCATCGTGGTGGTCGACGCACAGTCGCGCTGCCGCATGCAGGTTGCGGGCACGGGCGTAGTAGCCCAGCCCGGACCACAGCGCGAGCACGTCATCCAGCGGTGCGGCCGCGAGCGCCGGCAGGTCGGGCAGGGCGGCTACGAAGCGCTCGAAATACGGCGCGGCCGTCTTGACCTGCGTCTGCTGCAGCATGATTTCCGACAGCCACACACGGTACGGGGTGCGCGGGTGTTGCCAAGGCAGGTCGTGGCGGCCGTGGATGTCGAACCACGCCAGGAGGCGGGGGGCGAAGCTGGTTGGGCTTCGTCGGTCGTTCGCGATGCCGGGAGTCCGGGGCGCGCGGGGCAGCGGCAGGGGGCTGTTGCCGTTGGCTTGCGCCGCTGAGCGCTGGGGCTGACTCATTATCGGTGCCCCGCGGTGGAGAGGGCGGCTTGCATCAGTCGTCGACCTCGGCCGCATCGTCGAACGTGATCTCGACACCGTGCAACGTCGCTCCGGAAATCTCGAGCACGGGCGTGGTCAGGCGGCCGTCGATCGGCGGCAACGGGCTGCCGTCGGCTGCGGCTTCGATCCACGCGAGCACATCGGGCAACTGAAAGCGCCCGTCGAAGCGGGTGGCGTCGCGGCGCAGCTGCAGGGCGGTGTCGCCCGACAGATTCGCGGCGCCGCGGTAATCCAGCACGAACGGCAACGGCGAATCCGACTGGCCGATCGGCGGCGGCAGCGCCGGCCACGCGTCGGGCCATCGCGCGATCGCACCAGCCAGCTGCAGTGCGACGTCGCCCTGCCAGGCGAAGGCGCCGCGCGCGTCCAGCGTTGGACTCCTGTCGCGTCCGCGGATGACCAGGCCCATCGGCGCGATGGTGAGCCGGCCTTCGCGGTAGCGCAGCTGGCCGGCAAGACCATGCACGAACGGCGTCTGCGATTCCCCTGCGATGTAGCGCGCGTTGGCGCCGAGCTTGAGCCGGTCGAGCCCAAGCCCGTCGTCGCCGTCGTGCAGGCGGCCGCCGAGTTTCAGCCGCATCGGCATGCGCCAGCTTTCCGTCGCCACGGTGGCCATGCCGGCGGCGCCCAGCCCGGCGGTGAAGCCCGGCCGGGTCAGTGCCACGCGCAGGTCGAATGGCACGGTGGTCCCACCGCTGCGCAACCGAGCGCCCAGATGCGCCGCCACCGGCGCGTCGGCAGCCAGGAACGGCAGCGACAGCGCCAGCCGGTCGATCGACCAGCCGTCGCCGATCACGCGCCCGCGCACGATCTCCAGCCCGTCCTCCAGCGTCGGGATGCGCACTTCCTCGGCCGGCGGCCGCGTGGCGCGCCAGCGTTGCAGCGCGGCCAGGTCCAGTACCGGCGCGTCCAGTTCGACCCGCTGCACGGTGAGTTCGGCTCCGCGCGCGCGGATGGTGGACCACGGCAACGACAGGTACGCAC
>DATHRJ010000289.1:0-2966 GCA_035465455.1 Lysobacter sp. | reverse complement strand
GTTCGCGCACGGTGTCGGCCGCGCCGGAATCCAGCAGCGTCGCCACCGCATGGTGTCGCAGGCGCAGCGGCGCGCGCTCGCGCAACGGCCGGTGCAGCCAGCGCCGCAGCAGGCGACCGCCCATCGGGGTGATGGTCGAGTCGAGCACGCCGAGCAACGTGTGCCGGCTGTCGCCGTCGATCCGGCTGTCGAGTTCCAGGTGGCGGCGCGTGGCCGCGTTCATCGCGATCGCGCCGTCGCCCGACTCGAGCAGGATCGAGGTCAGGTGCGGCAGGCGCTGCTTCTGCGTCTCCTCCACATAGCCCAGCAGCGCGGCGGCGGCGGCAACGGCCAGCGGCCGGTCATCGAGGCCGAAGCCGGACAGATCGTGCAGCGCGAAGAACTTCAGCAGCTGACGGCGGCCGCTGTCGGCATCGAACAGCCATGGTGCACGTCGACGCAGGCCGGTGCGGGTGAGCACGCACGGCGGCCAGCCGTCTTCGTCGGCGACCAGGGTTTCAGCCGGCTCCAGCCGCGCAAGCTCGGCTTCCAGTGCATCCTCGCTGGCGACTTCGGTCACCAGCAGGCGTCCGCCGGCGAGATCGGCCCACGCAATGCCGAATCCCCCGCCCTTGCCTGACTTGCCGCCGCGCGCCACCGCCAGCAGCAGCGTGTCGCGGCGTTCGTTGAGCAATGCCTCGTCGGTGACGGTGCCGGGGGTGACGATGCGCACCACCTTGCGCTCCACCAGGCCCTTGCTGGCCGCGGGGTCGCCGATCTGCTCGCAGATCGCGACCGACTCCCCGAGCGCGACGAGGCGCGCCAGGTAGCCCTCGGCGGCATGGTGCGGCACGCCCGCCATCGGGATCGGCTGCCCCGCCGAATTGCCACGTTGGGTCAGAGTGATGTCGAGCAGCCGCGCGGCCTTGCGCGCGTCGTCGTAGAACAGTTCGTAGAAGTCGCCCATGCGAAAGAACAGCAGCACATCGGGGTGCTCTGCCTTGGCGGCGAAGAATTGCTTCATCAGCGGGGTATGTGGCAAGGCGCCGGCGGCGCCAGCCGATGGTCCAGGGTGATCCAAAGCGTTCCCGCGTCGACGAAGTCAGCGGAAAAGTGTAGTGCAACCCGGGTATCCGGGTGCGCAGGGTGGCGGCAGGATGTGGTCGATGACCATGCCATTGCGGGGCTTTCCTCCCGGCCACGGGCCGCCATGTTCGCGACCGGTACCCGGGCCTTGAGATTTGTCATATTGCGGCGCAGCATTGCTTTCGGGAAAACCCGTGTTAGCGTCACGCACGCTCCATACGTGGGCGTCTGGCGCATCGGCAGCAGTCGTTATATCTACCAAGGGGAAGGGGACAATGGGTTCGTGCAAATTGAATCGCAGCGGCTTGGTGCTTGCCATCACGGCGGCGCTCGCAGGGGCCTGCCTGATGCCGGTCCACGCGCAGGAGAATGCAGCCGCTGTGGGTGCGCAGGACGAGGACACGCCGATCACGCTTTCGGCGATCACGGTCACCGCGCAGAAGCGCGAGGAAGCATTGCAGGACGTGCCGATCTCGATCACCGCACTGTCGGAGCAGTTGCTGCAGGACACCGGCGTTCGTGACGTCAAGGATCTTCAGGTACTAGTCCCGGGCCTTACGGTCACCAGCACCCAGAGCGAAGCGCAGACCACCGCGCGCATCCGCGGCATCGGGACCGTCGGCGACAACGCCGGCCTGGAATCCTCGGTCGGCGTGGTGATCGATGGCGTTTATCGCCCGCGCAACGGCGTGGGCTTCGGCGACCTGGGCGAGATCGAGCGCATCGAGGTGCTCAAGGGCCCGCAGGGCACGGTGTTCGGCAAGAACACCTCGGCCGGCGTGATCAACGTGATCACCCGCCGCCCGCATTACGGCACCGCGGTCGAGGGTGAGATCACCGTCGGCAACTACAACGCGTTTGGCGTGGCGGGTTCGTTGAACACCGCGATCGGCGAGAACGCCGCGATCCGCGTCTATGCGGCCAAGCGCGAGCGCGACGGGTTCATGGACGTGCGCACCGGCGGCGGACCGCGGACCGAGACTGAAGACGCCGATCAGAACTTCCACTCGCTACGCGGTCAGTTGCTGATCGAGCCGACCGACACGCTCGACATCAACATCATTGCCGACTTCACCAGCCGCGAAGAGAACTGCTGCACCGGCGTCACCGTCGTGCGTGGCGCGACTGCGGCGATCGTCGATGCGCTGTCGCCGGACTCCGGCGTCGCACCCGTCGCCGATCCGTTTGCACGGGTCGCCTGGAGCAACCGCAGCACCGAGCAGGACATCAAGGACAAGGGCATCTCGGCCGAGGTCAACTGGATCACGCCGTGGTTCGGCGAATCCACGCTGACCTCGATCACCGCGCAGCGCTCCTGGGACTCGATCAACGGCTTGGACTTCGACTTCAGCTCCGCCGACATTCTCTATCGCCCGGCCAATGACGACGAATCACTGACTGCATTCGATACCTTCAGCCAGGAATTCCGCCTCACCGGCGCGACCCAGAACATCGACTGGATGGTCGGCCTGTTCTATTCCGACGAAGACCTCGACCGCAACGAGTCCTACCGCATCGGCGGCGCCTACGAGCCGTACCTGTCGATCGCGCTGCTGTCGCTGGTGAACCCGGTGTTCGGCCAGCAGCCGAATGCGCCGTTGTTCCTGGCCGATGCCAGTGGCCGCGCGCCCGGAACCGTGTTCGCCGGCCTGGGTGCGCTGGACAAGTACCAGCAGAACGCCAAGAGCCTGGCGCTGTTCACCAACAACACCTGGCATGCGACCGAAGCGCTCGACCTGACCCTGGGCCTGCGCTACACCCGCGAGGACAAGGAGCTCACGTCGACCTACAGCAATCCCAACGGCAGCCCCGGCTGCTCGGCAATGCTCGGCCCAGGTGGCCAGCAGCGGATTGCGGCGGCGTTGCTGGCGCGCGGCGTACCGGCGGCTGCACTGCCGGCG
>DATHRJ010000288.1:0-6760 GCA_035465455.1 Lysobacter sp. | reverse complement strand
GCCCCTTACCGCGACAGCAGGCCGGTACCTGCCAGGCTCGAACCAGGAACCGATGAAACCAGCCGCAACCATCGACAGTGCGTCCATCCGGCATTCAGTCGCCCCGATGATGGACTGGACCGACAGCCACTGCCGGGTTTTCCACCGGCTGCTGGCGCCGCATGCGCGGCTGTACACCGAGATGGTCCACGCCAATGCGGTGATCCACGGCGACCGCGCGCGCCTGCTGGCGCTGGACCCGGTGGAGCACCCGGTGGCGTTGCAGCTCGGCGGCAGCGAGCCGGCGCTGCTCGCGCAGGCGGCACGCATCGGTGCCGATCTGGGCTTCGACGAGATCAACCTCAATTGCGGCTGCCCGTCGGACCGGGTCCAGGCGGGGCGCTTCGGTGCGTGCCTGATGCGCGAGCCGGCGCTGGTGGCCGAGTCGGTCGCGGCCATGATCGACGCCTGCGACGGCGCGGTACCGGTCACGGTCAAGTGCCGGCTCGGGGTCGACGACGACGAGCACTACGAGGTCTTTCGCGCATTCGTCGACCGCATCGCCGATGCCGGCTGCCGGATGTTCGTGGTGCATGCGCGCAATGCCTGGCTCAAGGGCCTGTCGCCGAAGGAGAACCGCGAGGTGCCGCCGCTGCGCTACGACTGGGCCTACCGGCTCAAGCAGGAGCGGCCTGAGCTGTCGGTGATCGTCAACGGCGGCATTGCCACGCTCGAGGGCGCCACGGAGCACCTGCGGCATGCCGATGGCGCGATGCTGGGGCGTGCCGCGTACCACGATCCCTATCTGCTGCACCGGCTCGACGTGGCATGGTTCGGCGGTGAGTTGCGTCCGCGGGTGCAGTTGCTGCGCGCGCTGCAGCCTTATGTCGAGGCGCAACTGGCACGCGGCGTGTTCCTCAAGCACATCAGCCGCCACCTGCTGGGCCTGTTCGGTGGCGAGCGGGGCGGACGTGCATTCCGGCAGATCCTCAGCGAAGGCGCGCATCGTCCCGGTGCCGACTGGACGTTGATCGAGGGTGCGCTTGCGGTCGTGGAGTCCTTCGCCGACCAGGACGAACCCGAACCCGCCCGCACCCGGTTCCACGCCGCATGAGCGACTTCGTCACCCGTGACGTCGCCGCCTTCCTCGCCCGCGCCCGCGGCATGGCGACCGACTTCGGCCCCGCCACCGCGCGCGCGGCATTCCTGGTCGCGCCCGATGGATTCGGCCTTGCGCAGCAGTCGGCATCCGACAACCGCTACATGGCCGCCGCCGATGCCTACGATGCGCCGCGGGCGCTCGCGCAGCACCGGCAGCTGCATCGGGCGTTGTCGAAGGCGCTGCCGACGGTGTGTTTTCCCGGCGACCCGGACACGCCCGACGCGGTGTTCCCCAACAACGTGTTCGCCACCGCGGCCGGGCGTTACGTGGTGGCACGCATGCGCCATCCAGTGCGCCAGCGCGAGGCTGCGCGCGCCGACATCCGCGGGTTCTTCGGCAGCGTGCTCGACTACGCCGAAATCGACCTGTCGACCCAGCCGCATGCGTGCGAGCTGACCGGCGCGCTGGTGATCGACCGCGCGCGCGGGCTTGGTTTCGCCGGGCTGTCGGAGCGCTGCGACGAGGAGGGTGCGCGCCTGATGCACGCCGCGCTCGGGCTGCGCGCGACCCTGCTGTTCGACCTGGCGCCCGGCGAGTACCACACCAACGTGGTACTCGCGGTGCTGGCGGGCCGGGCGGCGATGATCTGCCCCGACGGTTTTGCCGATGCGGCGGTGGTCGCGGCGATCGACAGCCTGTACGCGCCGCACTCGCTGCGCCTGTCCGCGCGCGAGCACGCCGCCTTTGCCGGCAATGCGATCGCACTGGGGCCAGGGCAGGTATGGATGAGCGCGGGTGCCGCGCAGTCGCTGGAGCCATCCACCCGGGCGGCACTGGCCGCCGCGGGCCTGGAGGTGGCATCGGTGGAACTGGACGCGATCGAGGTCGCGGGCGGATCGCTGCGTTGTTGTGTCGGCGAGATCTTCTGAGCGGGCAGGCCCGCGGCAGACCGGCGCATGGCTCGGCGGATGGGCGGTTCCCCACCTCGCGGGGGAGGTATCGAGATGGGGCCGCTTTCCACGAAATCAGGACGAACGTCCCTGTCCTGGGCAATCGGGAACGCGGTCCGCCCTGAATAGCGGCCATATTGTGTGAAAGAAAAGTTCAGACCGGATTCACTGCCCGGCTTCGAGAATGCTATTCATCCCGCGGTGGCGGGTGCTTCTGCATCGCCGCGTGTCTGCGGCGGTCTCCCAATACCGAGAGCTTCATGCCCCCCATGTCCTGCTTCCGCCTCGTGCCGCTGGTCCTGTTCGCCGCTTCAGCGCTGGTGGCGGGCGACGCAAGTGCGCAACGCCGCGGACCGGACGTCGCCGCGCCTCCCTCGCGTGCGACCCATGCGGCACGCGCCAGCGACCGCCATGACCGCAACGCCGAGCAGCGTGCATTGTCGGCAGCCGTGCGCCGGGTCGAGAGCCAGACCGGCGGGCAGGTGCTGAGCGCCGAGCGCATCCCGTTCGACGGGCGCGACGTCAGCCGGATCAAGGTAGTGGACGCCAGCGGCCGGGTCCGGGTGTACATGGACGATCCGCAGATGGCGCGGGATGGCCGCAGCGGCATCCGCATCGAGCGCGCCCCTACACGCGGCGATGACAACTGAACGGCCAATCTCCACCTTAACGGGTGCCAGTAATACCGTGGCACCGAACGATCGTTCAAGGAGTTGCAATGCGTATCCTGCTGGTGGAAGACGAAGCCCCGCTGCGCGAAACCCTCGCCGCCAGGCTCAAGCGCGAAGGCTATGCAGTCGATGCCGCCCAGGACGGCGAGGAAGGCCTGTACATGGGCCGTGAGGTGCCGTTCGATCTGGGCATCATCGACCTGGGCCTGCCGAAGATGTCGGGCATGGAGCTGATCAAGGCGCTGCGCGAGGAAGGCAAGAAGTTCCCGGTGCTGGTGCTGACGGCGCGCTCGAGCTGGCAGGACAAGGTCGAAGGCCTCAAGCAGGGCGCCGACGACTACCTGGTCAAGCCATTCCATGTCGAGGAACTGCTGGCCCGGCTCAACGCCCTGGTGCGGCGCGCCGCCGGCTGGAGCAAGCCGACGCTGGAGTGCGGTCCGGTCACCCTGGACCTCGCCGCGCAGACCGTCAGTGTCAACGGCCACAACGTCGACCTGACCAGTTACGAATACAAGGTGCTCGAGTACCTGATGATGCACGCCGGCGAGCTGGTGTCGAAGGCCGACCTCACCGAGCACATCTACCAGCAGGATTTCGATCGCGACTCCAACGTGCTGGAAGTCTTCATCGGCCGCCTGCGCAAGAAGCTCGATCCCGATGGCGCGCTCAAGCCGATCGAGACCGTGCGCGGCCGCGGTTATCGTTTCGCGATCCCACGCAGCGGCGACTGATCCGGACGCGACTGCCGCTTCGCCGTCGACGGCCACACCGCCGTCGAGGCGATGCCACGCATTCGCACATGCTGCCGGACGTTTGTAATCTGCACGGCATGTCGATGCGTCCCCCCATGCCCACCCATTCCCAGCCGCGGCCTGTCCGCGCGGGCGCCGCGCCGTGAACTGGGGCCAGCCGCGCTCGCTGCAGGCGCGCCAGTTGCTCGCTGCGAGCCTCGGCCTGCTCGCGTTCCTGGCGCTGGCCGGCTACGCGCTGGACCACGCGTTCCTGGACACCGCGGAAAACAATCTTCGGCAGCGGCTCAAGAGCTATGCCCTGGCGTTCGCGGCCGAGGGCGAGTTCGCGCGCAACGGCGAATTCATTCCGCCGTTCCAGTCGGTCGACCCGCGCCTGGAGATGCCCGGCAGTGGCCTCTACGCCGAGGTGGTGCTGCCCGACGGCCACTGGGACTCGCCCTCCGCGGTGGGGCCGACCCTGCCCAGCGGCCGCATGTTGCCAGCGCGCACCGAGACCTTCGAGGGCCCGCTGCCGATCACCGAACTGGGTGGCAAGCCCGGTGAGGCCTATCGCTACGGCTATGGCGTGATCTGGGACGCGGGCGGCGATTTGCGCGCCGAGTTCCCGTACACGATCTACATCCTCGAGGACACCACGTTGCTGCGGCGCCAGGTCGAGGTGTTCCGCGAGGCGTTGTGGCGTTACCTCGGCGGTGCCGGCCTGATCCTGCTGCTGTTGCAGGCGGTGATCCTGCGCTGGAGCCTGCGGCCGCTGCGACGCGTCATCGATGAACTCAAGCGGGTCCAGCGCGGGGTCGCCTCGCGCATGAGCGAGCGCCATCCGCGCGAGCTCGAGCCGCTGACCGAAAGCATCAATGCCTTCATCGAGAGCGAGCGGGAGAACCTCGACCAGCAGCGCAACACCCTGGCCGACCTTGCCCATAGCCTGAAGACGCCGCTGGCGGTATTGCGCGCGCGGCTCGAGGACGACACGCCCACGCCCGAGGGCGCGGGCGACGCGGAACTGCGCGAGGAAGTCGCGGTGCAGTTGCGGCGCATGAACGACATCGTCTCCTACCAGCTCGCCCGCGCCGCCAGTGGCGGCCATGCGCTGTTCGCCGCACCGATCGCGATCGAGCCGCATGCCGAGCAGATCGTGCGCGGGCTGGAGAAGGTCTATGCGAGCAAGGGCGTGTTGTGCGAGTTCGACGTCGCCGAGGACGTGCAGTTCCACGGCGAGGCCGGCGACTTGCAGGAGTTGCTCGGCAACCTGCTGGAGAACGCGTTCAAGTGGGCGAAGTCGCGGGTGCTGCTGACGGTGAAGTCCGGCGAAACCGCGCCGAACCGGCGCCCCGGCCTGCTGTTCGCGGTCGACGACGACGGCCCGGGCATCGCCCCGGAGAAAGTCGCCCTGATCCTGCAGCGGGGCGTGCGCGGCGACGAGCGCGTGCAAGGCCACGGCATCGGCCTGGCGATCGTGCAGGACATCGTGCGCGCCTACCGGGGCACCATGGATGTGCGCCCCTCGGCGGAACTGGGCGGGACGCGTTTCGAAGTGCAACTGCCGCCGCGGCTGTAGCGCCCGCGGTGGACGTCGCTCAGGTTTGCCCGGGGTTCATCGCCCCGGGGTTGGCGGCGGTCGCCAACGGCGGCTGCCCGTAGAAACGGACCAGGTGCGCGGCGATGTCCGGCATCGCCGCGCGCAGCCGCCGCGGGTCGCTGAAGTGGTATTCGGTCACCACCGCGAAGAACTCCTCGGGCGCCTCGGCGGCGTAGCTGTCGATCGCCGGTTCGGCGCCGGCGTCCACCTGCGCCACCAGTGCATCGTAGGCGGCCTGGAAATCGCGGGCCCATTGGCGTTGCCACGCACGCGGCAGCAGCGGGGTGCCGTCGAGCACGCCGTCCAGCAGGTCGAGCTTGTGCGCGATCTCGTGCGCGACCACGCAGAAGCCGGCGTGCGGATCGGCGCAGTCGGCGAGCACGTCGGCCCACGACAGGATCACCGGGCCGGCGTCCCAGGCCTCGCCGATCAGTTCGTCCTGGCCTTCATGCAGGACGCCGGCCGCATCCATGTGGCTGCGATGCATCCGGAACGCTTCGGGGTAGACGATCAGCTGCGACCAGCCGCGAAGCCCGTGTTCGCCGAACTCCATGACCGGCAGGCAGCACAACGCCGCCAGCATGCACCGCTGCTGCGCATCGAGCCGCAACTGGCCGATTGGCGTGATGGTCTTGTCGCGGAGGAAACGCGCCGCCAGCGCCTGCAGCCTCGCCTCACGCTCCGGATCCAGCGCCTGCAGCCACGGCAAAGCCGCGCGGGTGTCGCGCCAGACGGATGGATCGATCGGTTCGGGCGTGCGCCGCAGCCAGCGCAGCAGGTCGAACAACGAGGCGCGTTCCTGCTAGCGGAACATGCCGGGCAGGAAGCTGTGCCAGCGCGGCGACTGCAGGCGGTTGCCAGGCAGGTCGCCACTGGTGCCCGCCTTGGCCTTGGTCTGGCGAGCGGGCACGCCGCCGCGGGTGGTCGTGGCGCGCGCGGTGGCGTCTTTGGCGGCTTCCTGTTTTTCCGCGCAGGTCTCCCCGGCGGTGGGTTCCAGCGCCGTGTCGCGCGCGACCACGCCGGTACTGGCCAGCAGCAGCGCAATGAAGACGACGAGCATGGAAATCCGGAGCATGGCGGAATCCTGGCAGCCGGGACGGGATCCCGCTGGACTTCGCACTATAACGCGAAATCCGCCCGCCCCCGGACGACCCGCGACAGGGACCGCGCCGTCGCGGCCTGGCCGCTTCGGTGCGGCGCCCGCCGCCGGTCGCGCATAATCGCCCGATGCTGCCCGTACCGGCCTTCTCGCCCCTGACTTTGCTGCTGATCGCCGCCGGCTACCTGCTGGGATCGCTATCGGGTGAACGCGTGCTTGCTCGCCTGCGCTCGCCCGCTACCGGTTCCGCGGAGGGCGCATCCGGGCTCCAGGGGCGGCGCTTCACCGCGGCGCGGCTCGCATTCGATATCGGCAAGGGCGCGCTGGCCGCCTGGCTGGCGCTGCGCCATGCGCCGGTCGGGGACGCGCTGTCGGTCACCGCACACGGCTACCTGGCCGCGTTCGCCGCGGTGCTGGGGCACGTCTGGCCGATCTGGCACCGGTTCCGCGGGGGCGCGCCCACCACCGCCCTGGTCGGCGGCCTGCTGGTGCTGTGGCCGGTGGGACTGGCGGCGTGGCTGATCGCCGGACTGCTGGTGTGGTTGCTCAGCGGTTATGCCGGACTGGCGTTCGTGCTGGGAGCGCTGTGTGTGTTGCTGCTGGCCTGGTGGGGCGGGTCGGATCCGCC
>DATHRJ010000287.1:0-2968 GCA_035465455.1 Lysobacter sp. | reverse complement strand
AGTCCGGCGCCGAGAATAGGACCCATCAGGAAGAAGCCGGAGATCGCCGCGGCGATGAAGTACGGATGGTTGCCCAGTGCCAGGATCAGCCAGCCCATTACGGTGACCATGAGCCCGTAAGCGATGCCCACTTTGCGCGCGCGCCGAAAGTCCTGGATGCCCAACAGTAGCCAGCGCTGGGGGTTGATGACGGCGGCCGGTCGGGTCGTGTTCGCCGGATGCGGACGCATCGCGCCTGGATGCATGGTCGACATCGGAACCTCCTCGCGGAACAAGCCGGTTGCATCGGCACCCGACCACGGCACCGTTGATATTGGCTCCATGTTCGTCACCACGGATTGCAGGGGGATTATCGGCCGGCTTGCATTTACGGCACGTCATCGCTTTTCTTGAGCACCCACTGGTGCCCAACCGCGAGAGGGACCGGACCACACTGAAAGCCACGGAGGACGGCCATGAGCCAGCATCAACCACTTCGCATAATGCATATTATGTCCACGAACTAGCTAGCATGGTGTCTGCGCGGTGGCTGCCGCATCTGCCCCGGCTAGCGCCGGCGCCAGCCTTGCCCGGCCATGCACGTCTCGAATGCCGTGTCTCGTGTCATTTCCGGGATCCGCCTGACCGCCTCCGCCTCGCAGTGTCGTCGCGCGGTGTCGAATGGTGTTGCCGCGCTGCCTTGCCAGCCGGGCTCATGGCGGGTCGCGCATGCGACCAGCGTTACGAGGATCGCTGCTAGCGGGATCAATCGACTCATAAGACATCTCCGCTTCTGACCACGCAAGCGTAACCATCGGTCTCGACTGCCAGCGTGATCGCGAGTTCCGAAGCCACAGGCGGTAGCCGACCTGGTTCGGCCATGGCGCCGCGCCGCCGCATGCCCGTTTCGCGATGCGGGTCGCGTTGAACCATGGGTGGTCGCGCATTCGCTGCACGCCGTGCCGCGCCGGCGAGATGTCGCGGCGCAGGTCCAGAGTTGCACTCCCAAAACAATGCTGCACGTCAACACAGGATGACGATGATTCGCGCCAGCGCCGTTGCCCGCGCCTGCTACATCCGGCCATCGCTGCTTCGTCCACTTGCCGCGTTCGCCAGCATCCTGGATCGGTGCGCTGCCCTGGGATTCGATACCGCGGTGTTGCCGTGCCCGTTTGTCGACGATGCGCAGTGGGCGCAGGCCCGGCTGAGCGATCCCGACAGGTTGGCGCCGGCATTCGCATGGCATGACGATGCCATGTCGGGATTGTCGCAGTTGACCGGGCTTGGCCGCGAGCGCGGGCTGGGGATCGTGCTGGACCTGCGGCTCGACGAAGTCGCCGCCCACGCACCAATCACTGCCGCCCAGCCGCAGTGGTTCCGCCCTTACCGCGCGATCGGGGGCGCCCTGCCCGATCCGCGACGCCCTCCGCAACCGGCGACGGCCGCGATTGCCCGTTTCGACGACGAGTCGGTCGCACTGACGCGTTGGTGGAGCGACTGCCTGGCGCGCTGGTGCAATGCCGGCGTAGTCGGCTATCGCTGTCTGTGGCCACAGCAGGTCCCGCCGCCATCGTGGCGCAAGGTCATGCAACTCGTCCGCCGCAACCACGATGCGCGCTTCTGGGCATGGACGCCGGGCCTCGATGCGCGGGACATGCTCGCCTTGGCCGACTGCGGTTTCGATGCCGCGTTCAGTTCGTTGGCATGGTGGGATTTTCGCGCCCACTGGTACCTGGAAGAGGACGAGCGACTGCGCCGCTTCGCCAGCGTGATCGCCTCGGTTGACGATCCACTCGCACTGGTGCCGCCGGAAGGCGATGAGCAGTCGCTTCGGCGCGCGCGTCTGCGTGCGATCAGCTTCGGCGCCGCGACTTCCGACGGTGTACTTGTCGCGCTCGGCGCGGACGTCAGTCTGGACCCTGCGATCATCGAGGCCAATGCGGCTTCGACCGACTTGGCTCCGGGGCCGCGCAGGGGGTTGCGTCCGCTGCTGACCGGGGCACCAGGCCCTGTCCAGGCACTGCTGGCGGAGCGCTTGGGCAGCACCGCGCACCTCGTGCTGGCCAATGCTGATGCCGGCCACATCGCCACGATCACCGTCGCCAGCGTGCTGCGTGATGCAGGGGAGAACGCAGCGTTGGAGTCGCTATCGCCCTCGCCGGGCGATCAACTCGACGCGAATGCGGCGATTGCGCTGGAACCTGCCGAGGTCCGGATCTATGCCGCCGGGCGCCGTGTGCCGGTACCGATCGACGAGCGCGCGCTGCCTTCCGTCGCCCAGGCCGTGGTGGCTCCGCGAATCGCCATCGAACGCGTCGCCCCTGCCGTGGATGGCGGGCGTTTCGCTGCCAAGCACGTCGTCGGCGAGCGCGTGGTGGTGAGTGCCGACCTGCTGTGCGATGGCCACGACCTGCTGGACGGCGTGGTGCTGTGGCGCGCGCTCGGCGAGCGTGACTGGCGCCGGGCACCGATGCGCAGTCTGGGCAATGACCGCTGGTGTGGCGAGTTCAGCGTGGACCGGATCGGTCGGCACGAGTTCACCATCGAAACCTGGCTCGATGTGTTCGCGACTGCGCGAATGGACCTGGAGGTGAAGCGACTCGCCGGCAAGTTGATCGCGCTGGACGTCAGCGAGGCCTGCCAGCTGGTGACCGACGCCGCCGTCGTCGCCGACGACCAGGAGCTGGACACCCTGGCGGCGCAGCTCGGCCTGGCAAGCGACGACACCGAGCGGGTGGCGCTGCTGGTCTCTCCCGAAATGTCGCAGGCGATGGCGCGCTCCGGGCCGCGGCCGTTCCTGATGCGATGCCCGACGGTGTTCGCGATCGAGGCCGAGCGCCGCGCGGCCGGCTTCAGCAGCTGGTACGAACTGTTTCCGCGGTCGCAGGCCGGTCCCGACGCCGATGGCAGGCAGCGCCATGTCACGTTCGATGACGTGATCGCGCGCCTTCCGGCGATCCGCAACATGGGCTTCGACGTGCTGTACATG
>DATHRJ010000286.1:0-12622 GCA_035465455.1 Lysobacter sp. | reverse complement strand
TCCGATCATGGCGCCGCCGTCCGCCACGGCGGATGCCGGCGGTTGGCGCCAGCGTGGTACAGGCACAGCACGTTCCCCGACGGATCGATCAGCCGCGCCTCGCGCCACAGCCAGTGCTGGTCCGTTGGCCGGGTCGAAAACTCGTAACCCGACGCTTCCAGCGCCTCGACCCGTTGGTCCAGCCTTTCGCATTCGAAGTAGACCACCACGCCCGTCGGCGCCTGGGTGCTGTCGATTTCGTGCACCGAGAACGTGGCGTCACCCGCAGGGCACTCGAATCGTGCGTAGTGCGGCGAATCCACGATCTGCACGAAACCCATGCCGCGATAGAAGGCGACCGACGCGGCGACATCCAGGGCAGGCAGGGTGACCTGGTTGAGGTTCATCCAGAGGCTCCGTCGGGTGCGGGACTAGATCTCGCGTGCCAGTTTCTCGGCCAGGCCGATGTAGCTGCCGGGGGTCATCCGCAGCAGGCGTTGCTTTGCATCGTCGGGCAGGTCCAGGGTGGCGATGAACTCGCGCATCGACTGCTCGGTGATGCCGTGGCCGCGGGTCAGCGCCTTGAGTTGTTCGTAAGGATTGGGCAGGCCGTGGCGGCGCATCACGGTCTGCACGGCTTCGGCGAGCACTTCCCAGGCGCCGTCCAGGTCGGCCGCGAGGCGATCGGGGTTCGCACTGAGCTTGCCGAGCCCGCGCGACAGCGCGTCGAAACCGATCAGCGCGTGGCCGAAGGCGGTGCCCAGCGCGCGCAGCACGGTGGAATCGGTGAGGTCGCGCTGCCAGCGGCTGACCGGCAGCTTCGCGGCGAAGTGCTCGAACAGGGCGTTGGCGATGCCGAAGTTGCCCTCGGCGTTCTCGAAGTCGATCGGGTTGACCTTGTGCGGCATGGTCGAACTGCCGACTTCGCCGGCCTTGACCGACTGCTTGAAATAGCCCAGCGAGATGTAGCCCCAGACATCGCGGCACAGGTCCAGCAGGATCGTGTCGATGCGCCGTTGCGCGTCGCAGAGCTCGGCGATGCCGTCGTGCGGCTCGATCTGGGTCGTGTACGCCTGCCAGTGCAGCCCCAGCGACTCGACGAAGCGCTGCGAGAACGCCGGCCAGTCCACTTCCGGATAGGCGGCGACATGCGCGTTGTAGTTGCCGACCGCGCCGTTGATCTTGCCCGGCATCGGCAGCGCCGCGAGCACTTCGCGCTGGCGCCGCAGGCGGGCGACGACATTGGCGATTTCCTTGCCAACCGTGGTCGGCGAGGCGGTCTGGCCATGGGTGCGCGACAGCATCGGCAGCGCGGCGTACTCGTGCGCCACCGTGCGCAGCCGTTCGGTCAATTCGTCGAGCTTCGGCAACAGCACCTGCCGGCGCGCCTGGCTCAGCATCAGTGCGTAGCTGAGGTTGTTGATGTCCTCGGAGGTGCAGGCGAAATGCACGAACTCCAACGCGGGCCCCAGTTCGCTGTCGTCCTTGAGCCGCTCCTTGATCAGGTATTCGACGGCCTTGACATCGTGGTTGGTGGTGCGCTCGATCTCCTTGACCCGCGCCGCATCCTTGACCGTCAGTTCGTCGGCGAGCGCGCGCAGGCGTGCGGTGGCCGCGGCCGAGAACGGCGCAAGTTCGACGATCCCGGGCTCGTTGGCCAGTGCCAGCAGCCATTCCACCTCGACCTTGACCCGTGCCTGGATCAGCCCGTATTCGGAGAAGATCGGGCGCAGCGCGTCGACCTTGCCGGCGTAGCGGCCATCGAGCGGGGACAGGGCGAGCAGCAGGGAGTCGTCGTGGGCGGGCATGGCACGCAGCGGTGGGAAACAGGCCGGCAATTCTACAGGTCGCGGCGGGAGGAGGCCGCCGCAACGGAGTATCGACCCGGTGGAGCATATGCTGGTCGTCCGCGCGCACCGACTTGCCGGAGAATGAGCATGGCCGCTTCAAGGAACGATGACTTCCGCATCGAGCACGACAGCCTCGGCGAACTGCAGGTGCCGGCCAAGGCGCTGTGGGGCGCGCAGACCCAGCGGGCCGTGCAGAACTTCCCGATCTCCGGCCAGCCCATGCCGCGCGAGTTCATCCGCGCACTCGGGCTGGTCAAGGCCGCCGCGGCCGGGGTCAATGGCGAGCTGGGGCTGCTCGGCAAGGGCGCCGCCGCCGCGATCCGGACGGCCGCGCTGGCGGTGGCGGCAGGCGAGTACGACGCGCAGTTCCCGATCGATGTATTCCAGACGGGTTCGGGCACCTCCAGCAACATGAATGCCAACGAGGTGATCGCGACGCTGGCCTCGCGCGCGGGCCGCGGCAAGTCGCTGCATCCCAACGATCACGTCAACCTGGGCCAGAGTTCCAACGACGTCATCCCGACCGCGCTGCGGGTGGCAGCGCAGCTGGCCGCGGTCGAGAGCCTCCTGCCTGCACTCAAGCACCTGCGTCGCACCATAGACCGCCGGGGCAAGGCGCTGGGCCGGATCACCAAGACCGGCCGCACCCACCTCATGGACGCGATGCCGCTGACCTTCGCGCAGGAATTTGGTGCGTGGTCGGCGCAACTGGCGTCGGCCCAGGCGCGGATCGAGGATGCGCTGAAGCGGTTGCGGCGGCTGCCGATCGGCGGCACCGCGATCGGTACCGGCATCAACGCCGATCCACGCTTCGGCCGCGCGATGGCGCGCGCGCTGTCGTCGCTGGCCGGGATCCGGTTCGAGTCGGCCGACAACAAGTTCGAGGGCCTGGCCGCGCAGGACGACGCGGTCGAGCTTTCGGGCCAGCTCAGCGTGCTCGCGGTGGCGCTGATGAAGATCGCCAACGACCTGCGCTGGATGAACTCCGGGCCGCTGGCGGGACTGGGCGAGATAGAACTGCCGGCGCTGCAGCCGGGCAGCTCGATCATGCCCGGCAAGGTCAACCCGGTGATGCCCGAGGCGGTCGCGATGGTCTGCGCCCAGGTGATGGGTCACCACACCGCAATCACGGTCGCCGGCCAGAGCGGCAACTTCCAGCTCAACGTGATGCTGCCGCTGATCGCGCACGATCTGCTGGATTCGATCCGCCTGCTGGCCAACTCGATGCGACTGCTGGCCGACACCGCGATCGCCGGGCTGCAGGTACGACGCGATCGCGTGGCTGCGGTCGTCGGCCTCAATCCGATCCTGGTTACCGCGCTCAATCCGGTGATCGGCTACGAGCAGGCGGCGGCGATCGCCAAGCAGGCCTATCGCGAGGGCAGGCCGGTGCTGGAGGTGGCGGTGGAGGTCACGGGCATGTCCAAGGCCAGATTGCGGCGTTTGCTGGATCCGGCGGCGCTGACCCGTGGCGGCATCGGCTCCGCCTGACCGGCGGCGGAAGGTCGGCCGCTTTCAGCTCACCGCGCGCGCCTGCGGTTCCGGAACCAGCAGGATGTCGCAGGGCGCGGTTTCCAGGATGCGCCGGGCGACGGATCCGATCAGCACCTTGTAAAGCGCGCTGCGCCCGTGGGTGGCGATCACGGCCAGGTCGGTGTCGTGGGTGTCGGCATATTCGCGCAGGCGCTCGGCCGGATCGCCATGGGCGACCACCACCGGCAGTGTGGGGTGGCCTGCCTCGCCGAGAAACTGCTGCGCAACCGAAGTCGCCTCGGCCTGCGCGCGCGCCATGACCGCGTCGCGCTGCGTGTCGATCATCCCCAGGAACGGGACGTCGAACGCGTGGAACACGATCGGCTGCACGTCCGGAAGCAGGTCGACGGCGATGTCGAGCGCGTGCTGCGCCGAGCCGGAGAAGTCGCTGGCCACCACGACCCGCGCATAGGGACCGTGCATCCGACGGCGCACCGTCAGCAACGGCAGTTGCGAGGTGCGCGAGAGCCGCTCGACAGTGGATCCCAGCAGGATGCGCCCGAACAGTTCGTTGCGCGCCGTGCCGGTGACGATCAGGCTGCAGCCGCATTCGGCGGCGACTGCCCTGATCTGCTCGCTGACGTCGCCTTCGCGGACCACCACCTCGACCGCCAGGTCGGCATGGTCGAGGTCGCGGCGGAGCTGGTTGTAGGCGCTGACTTGCCGCTGCGCAGGCGAGCTCTTGACGCGCCGCTGGGCGTCGGCTTCGACCACGGTCAACACCACCAGCCTGGCCTCCCAATGGCGGGCGAGGAACATCGAACGGTCCAGGGCCCGGTCACAGCGGCTGCTGAGATCGGTCGCCAGCAGGACGGTGCGCTGCGTGTCGGGTTTCCGTGCGGGGACCTGCATCGTTGTCTCTCCGTTCGGGGCCAGAGCCGGGGCCGCCGCCGGCGAACCATCCCAGGTGGCGCAGAAGTCGTTTCTCGAGCTCCAGGATCACCATCAGTGCCACGCCGATGCCAACGATCACCAGGCCATCGACCACGGGCACCGCCCGAGTCTGGAACAGCTCCTGCAACCAGGGAGCATAGGTGAGCGCGAACTGCGCCAGCGTCACCAGGGCGACCGCCCACAACACCGCCGGGGTGCCCAGTGCGCCGCGCAGGCTGAAAGAGGTGATGTACATGTAGCGGACGCTGAACAGGTAGAAGATCTCCATCACCACGAGGGTGTTGACCACCATCGTTCGCGCCAGCTCCAGGTCATGGCCACGGTAGCCCGCCCAGCCGAAGATGCCGAAGATTCCCGCGGTGAACAGCAGCGACACCAGGACGATCCGCCACAGCATGAAGGGCGTTATCAGGCCGGCTTCCGGTCGGCGCGGTGCGCGTTGCATGACTCGGGGCTCGGCGGGCTCGAACGCCAGCGCCACGCCCAGGGTGACCGAGGTGACCAGGTTGATCCAGAGGATCTGCAGCGCGGTCATCGGCAGGGTCAGGCCCAGGACCAATGCACCGATGATGCCCAGGACCTCGCCGCCATTGGTGGGCAGGGTCCATGCCACGACTTTGCGGATATTGGTGTAGACCGTCCGTCCCTCGCTGATCGCGGCGACGATGGACGCGAAGTTGTCATCGGTCAGGACCATCTCCGAAGCCTCTTTGGAGGCCTCGGTGCCCTTGCGACCCATCGCCACGCCCACGTCGGCCTGCTTCAGCGCGGGTGCGTCGTTGACACCATCGCCGGTCATCGCCACGACCTCTCCCCGGGCCTGCAGCGCGCGCACGATCCTGAGCTTGTGTTCGGGGCTCGTGCGGGCGAACACGCTGGTCGCGTGCACGGCCTGGGGCAGTTCGGCGTCGTTGATCTGGTCCAGCAGGTGGCCGGTCAGGACCGCAGGGTCATCGGTCAGGTGGAGCTGGCGGGCGATGGCGATGGCGGTGGCACCATGATCGCCGGTGATCATCTTCACCGCGATCCCGGCCGAGCGGCAGTCCGCGACTGCAGCCACGGCCTCCTCGCGCAGCGGGTCGATCAGGCCGACGATGCCGACGAACTCCAGGTCGGCGACCAGGTCTGGCGTAAGTCGCTCCGGCGGCGAGGCGAACCGCCGCCGGGCAAAGCCAAGTATCCGTTCGCCATCATTGGCGGCTGCGTCGATCGCCTCGTGCCAGTGAAGCTCGTCCAATGGACTCGTCGCACCGTCGGGCTTCAGTTGCGCCCTCGACAACGGCAGCAGCGCGTCCGGCGCACCCTTGACCATCAGCACCGCGCCGCCGTCTCCATTGCGGTGCAGGGTTGCCATGAACCGGTGCCGCGCGTCGAAGGGGATTTCGTCCAGACGCGGCAAGGCGGCGTGGACAGCGCCGGAATCCAGCCCCGCCTTGGCCGCCAGCGTGAGCAGGGCGCCCTCCATGGGGTCGCCGTCCACGCGCCAGTGTTCCTGGTCGCAGCGCAGTTCGGCGTCGTTGCAGAGCAGCCCGATGGTCGCCAGTTCGCGCAGGTCGTCGCCCATCTCCAGGCCCTGCAGCAGGTCCAGCAGGCCCCGGGGTGCATAGCCCACGCCCTGGATGGTCACCGCCGTGCCGGCGGTGACCATCCGCTTGGCGGTCATCTCGTTGCGCGTCAGCGTGCCGGTCTTGTCCGAGCAGATCACCGTGGTCGCGCCGAGCGTTTCCACGGCGGGCAGGCGCCGGATGATCGCGTGGCGCGCCGCCATCCGGCGCACGCCGATGGCCAGGGTGATGGTGATCACCGCCGGCAAACCCTCCGGCACGATGCTGACCGCAAGCGCCACCACCAGCATGAACGCATCGATCCACGCGTAGCCGCGCGCCAGCACCGCGAAGCCGAAGATCAGCGTGGCCAGCGCGAGCGCGAAGCCGGTGATCTGCCGGGCAAAACGGTCGATCTGCCGCAGCAGCGGCGTCTGCAACGGCTCCACCGATCCCATGAGGGTGCTGATCCGCCCGATCTGGCTGTCGGCGCCGGTCGCCACCGCAATGCCGGAGCCTTGGCCGGCCGCCACCAGGGTGCCGGAATGGAGCATCGAAGTGCGCTCACCCAGTGCAGCCTCGGCATCGACTGGCGCTTCGTGCTTGTTGGTCGCAACCGACTCGCCGGTCAGCAGCGATTCGTCGGCGCGCATGCCGCGGGCGTGCACGAGGCGGATATCGGCTGGCACGCGATCGCCCGCCTGCAGCAGGACGATGTCGCCGGGGACCACCTCGGCCACCGCGATCTGCTGGCGGCGGCCCTCGCGCAGCACCCGGGCCGTGGGCGCGATCATCGAGCGCAGTGCCGCCAGTGCCTGCTCCGCGCGCCCCTCCTGGATGAATCCGATCAGCGTGTTGATCAGGACCACTGCGAGGATCACGCTGGCATCCACCCAATGCGAGAGCAGCGCGGACACGCCGGCGGCGGCAAGCAGGAACAGGATCAGGGCGTTGTCGAACTGCGCGACCAGGCGTCGCAGCGGGTGCTGCGCCGGTGCCGAGGGGAGTTCGTTACGGCCATGGCGCGACAGCCGGCGGGCCACCTCTGCGGCACCGAGTCCCTTCGCGGATGTCTCCAGCGTCGCCATCACCGATTCGACGTCGGTCGCATGCCACGTGGCGGTCTGGCCCGGGCGGTGTGCGTCCGGGCTGCGCTGAGCGCCCACTCCTGGCCTCCCGAGCTGTCCAGACGCCTGGACCTCGTCAGCAGTCTATGGGCGCCACTGCCGGGAAGGTTTGATCTGGATCAGTGCGGTCCGGGCTCCGGCCGCCCGGACGGTCGGGGCGTCACTCGCGCCCGGTGTCGGCCTTGCCCGCGGTCGTGGTGCCATCGCGGCAGTCGTCGATGTCATCGGCATCCATCGTCGCGTACGGCCGGAATTCCGGCAGCGCCTCGGACAATGCCTGCTGGGTTGCCAGCATTGCCGGCATCCGGTCGCACAGCAGCAGTGCCTGCGCCTCGATCTTTTCGGCCTCGGCCTCGATCCGCTTCTCCATTCCGGTGGTATCGCCGCTGATGGCGCTCCGGAAGGCCTCACCCATCGCCTTGGTGGCGAGCTCGGCGCCCTGCAGTCCGATCTCCGCGCCGGCACCGGCGATGTCCGCCAGCTGTCCCCGGTACTGCATCAACAGTGCGCGCTGGTTTGCGTCCACCTCGACCGGGTCGCCGCCAACCAGCAGCTCACCTGCCGGAGTGATCTCGGCGCGCGGAAGGCGCTTGTCGTGCGCCGACAACTGGATGTTGCCCTCGTTGACATGCTTGCGGACGTCGCGCCGCGCCTCTCTCATGCTCTCGACCACCGAGGTCTCGATCCTGCTTGCCGCAGGTTCCGTGGGGGCGGGCTTGCTGCACGCTCCCAGTGACGGGATGCCGATGAGCAGCAGGGCGAGGACGAATGGGCGGTGGGGGTTCATGATCGGCTCCTGTGCTTTCGGGATGACGCGTCCGGCTAGTTCTGGCTCGGTGACGCAGCGGCGCCATCGGTGGTTGCATCGCTGCTGTCCTCCACCACGTCCCTGGTGCAGGCCTCCGTCTGGGTGTTGCTGATCGTGGCAAACGGCGCGAACGCTGGAACCGCCTGCGCCAGTTCGTCCTGCACCGAATGCAGGGTGCCGATGCGTGCACACAGCCGCATCGCATGCGCCTCCAGTTCACGGGCTTCGGCTTCGATCTCGGGACCGATGCCATCGGGATTGCCCCGGGTGAGGCCACGGACGACGCTGCGCACGCTCTTGCCGGCCATGGCCGCGCCTGATTTTCCGATGGCCACGCCATCATCGCGGATCGCATGTGCTTCGGTGAAATAGCGCACGGTCAGCGCACGTTGCGGCGCATCCAGCGCCACCGGCTGGCCTTCGATCGCCAGCGATCCGTCGGCCTGGATCCATGCCATGTCGCCGTCCGTGGATCGGACTCCCACCCGGTCGTCCTCGATGGTGAGGTGCTTCAGTGGCTTGTCGCCGGCGATCCGGATGTTCGGGGCCGGGTTGCATGCCGCCAGGACGGCGGCGAGCACGATCAGGGTGGTGGTGCGAAAGAACATGGTCATCTCGGATTTTCCGTTGGTGGCCGGCGTGGGGAGAGCCAGTGATTTCCAGCGAAGGACTCACTGCGACGCCTGGTCCGCAACCCGGGCAGGAGGCGGACCAGGCGGATAGGTCTCAACCCTCGTCGCGCCAGCGGCGCAGCCGGATCGCAGCGAAGATGAAGGCAGCGCCGGCCACGACTCCGATCCAGATCCCGGGTTGGGCGAGGCTTGCCAACTGGTTGGCAGCCGACAGGCCTTCCATGATGCCTTCGGCGCCACGATTGCCGGTGGACTCACTGAAGCCTTCGCGGTAGATCAGGTCCATGCCCGGCACCGTGCCCAGCAGCAGGCGGCCGACCACGTTGGACCAGAACCAGTCCGACTCCAGGTTGAAGCCGCGCATCAGGTCGAACCAGCTGACGAAGATGCCCGCGAAGATCGGGACCATCAGTGCCCAGAGGAACGGCTTGCTGCGCGCCCACACCGAGCAGAACATCAGCCAGCCGATGGTCGGCAGCGCCCACAGTGCATACACCGGGATCCAGGCGAGCATGCCTCCCACCAGTGTCAGCGGGCTCGCCGGGCCCCAGATCAGGGTCATCGGATTGCCGCCATGCAGCATCACCACGACGCTGATCATGATCATGAAGCCGATCAGCGTGGCGATCGCGGCGATCACCGCCAGCACCGGAGCGACGATGGCGATGCTGGCGACCTTCGACAGTACCGTCTGGGCGTCCGACAGCGGCAACGACTTCCAGAACAGCACGCTGCGGTCCTTGCGCTCGTCGTACAGGGTGCCGAGGCAGTAGAAGAACGCCACGAACGCCAGCACGATGAATGGCCACACCGAGCTGAGGAACAACGTCAGGTCGATGCCCTGGGCAAAGTGGAGCATCTCTTCCGGCCCCATGGCACCCGTGAGCTGGGCCAGGTCCAGCCCATTGACGTTGACGCCGTCGATCTGCAGCTCACCGGCTGCGGCAGCACGGCGCGCGGCGACCAGTCCGACGATGATCGCCATCAGGCTCAGCAGCAGCGAGATGCCGCCGGCGATCAGCGGCGCCCACAGGAACCCGCCCTTGTGCTCCCAGAACTCGCGCTTGAGCAGCAGCTTGAACTGGTGGGTCGGATGGACGGTTGCGGCCGCGCGCGGTGCAACGGTCACGGAGGGGTTGAGGGCGTTCATGCGTAGGTCCCCTTCATGGTGGCGACGAACAGGTCGGCCAGGCCCGGGGTGCGGGTCTCGCCAAGGGCGGACAGGCGCTCGGGTGGCGCCCCGTCGAACAACATCACGGTCTTGCCGAACGGCAGGGCGCGCTCGTCGAGCGGCTTCAGCGCACGGGCCTCCTCGGTCCTGTCGGGCGTGATGAACACCTCGACGAAACGATCACCCAGCGTGTCCATGTCGGTATGCAGCACGATCTTGCCGTCGCGTATGAACATCACGTCGGTGAGGATGTGCTCGACCTCCTCGACCTGGTGGGTGGTGATCAGGATGGTCTTTTCCTCGTCGAAGTAGTCCTCCAGCAGGCGCTGGTAGAACTGCTTGCGGTAAAGGATGTCCAGGCCGAGCGTCGGCTCGTCGAGCACCAGCAGCTTGGCGTCGATAGCCATCACCAGGGCCAGGTGCAGTTGCACGATCATGCCCTTGGACAACTCGCGCACCCGCATCTGCGGCTTGAGCTGGGTGCCTTTGATGAAGCGCTCGCACTTGGCGCGGTCGAAGCGTGGATGCACGCCGGCGACGAACTCGATCGCCTCCCTGACCCGCATCCAGCGCGGCAGCACCGCGACGTCGGCGATGAAGCAGACATCGCGCATCAGCTCGTCCCGATCGGTGCGCGGGTCGCGGCCGAGTACGGTCATCTGGCCCTGGAAGGGGATCAGCCCGAGCATCGCTTTCAGGGCGGTGGTCTTGCCGGCGCCGTTCGGGCCGATCAGGCCGACGATGCGGCCGGCGGGGATCTCGAAGCTGGTGTCGGCCAGCGCGAGCTTGTTCTTGTAGGCCTTGCGCAGGTTGCGGGCGCTGACCACGCTGGCGGTGCCGGCGGACGCGCGGTCGATCACGACTGAGGTATCGGCATTCATCATGCACCTTCCTTTGCGGAGCCTGCGGCTACCAGGTCTTCCATGTTCAGGCCCAGACGCAGGATGCGCTCCAGTACCAGGGGCCACTCCTCGGTCAGGAACCGCTGGCGCTCGTTGACGAGCAGTTTCTTTGCAGCCTCTTCGGTGACGTACATGCCCAGTCCTCGGCGTTTTTCGACAAGTGCTTCGTCAGCGAGCTCCTGATAGGCGCGCGAGACGGTGATTGGATTGAGCTGATACTCGGCGGCGACCTGCCTGACAGAGGGCAGGGCATCGCCTGGCTTGAGCACGCCGTCGAGCATCATTGCGACGACGCGTTCCTTCAGCTGGCGATAGATGGGAGCGCCATCGCTCCATTGGATAGCGGCCATGTTCAACCCCGCGGTACGAAAGAGAGATACGGCATGACAAGTGCCTGCCGGCGTTGGCGCTGGGAATTCCGTGTCGTGCGCGGTGGTGCGGAATCGATGGTTTGGCCAGCGGCCTGCTCCAGGGCACTGGCCACCACCACTGCGGCAGTCGCTTCAGCGGCTGACTCGATGTTGGCGATGACCGCGCCGGCTGGTGTGGCGTCGCCGGAGGTCGCGGTCAACAGGGTCTGGGGCGCGACGCTGGCGTCGTGCGGCATCAGAGGTGCGGCGGCAATCACGCCGAAGACCAGCAGCGAGCCGCTGGTGGCGAGGGCGCAGAGCGTATTGTGGAGGTGGCGGTTCATGGCGAACTTCCTGCTCGTTGGTTGACCGGTGTTGTATGCAACTATAACACCGAAACACGTCGGGTCAATACCCTGGTCAACCCAACTAAAGACATACGGGCTGCCCCCTCGCACCGCCGCTGGGCAACCGGTGCCCGGTGGACCGCACGTCACGGCAACCAACGCGCTCCACGGCGTGACTGATCGCGCTCACGGGCCTCGGGGTCAGGGTGAGCTCTGGCGCCAGCTGGCCTGGGCGTCGCGGCGGCACGGTTCAGCTGTGATTTGCGGCCGTCGCCCGGGGCCGTGACAATAGCCGGCTTGCGATTTCCGACATGCTCACACCGCCGGTATCCCACCTACAGGAGCAGTACTGGATGAAGCTTTTGACGCACGGCCTGGCCGTCCTCCTGACCACCGCCGCAGCGCTGCTGGGCACCCCGGCATCCGCACAGGACAAGACCATGCTGACTACCGATCGCGAGAAGGCCAGCTACATGGTCGGCCACGACATCGCCCAATCCATCGCGCCGGTGGCCCCGGACCTCGACATCGAGGCATTCCAGCGGGCGATCAGCCATGCCTTCGATGGCGGCGAACCCTTGTTGGCGGACGAGGAAGCCAAGGCGGTCGGCACGGCGCTGATGGCGCGGATCGCCTCGCGCTCGGGCAAGGCCCCGGCCGATGCCAAAATGCCGCCGGTCAGCAAGGAGAAGGTCGGCTATCTGGTTGGTGCCGACGTCGGACGCTCGCTGGTGCCGATCAAGGATGAACTCGAGTTGGCCGTGCTGCTGCAGGCACTGCGTACATCCTTCGCCAAGGCGCCGATGCTGCTGGCCGAAAGCGACTTCAATGCCGTACGCCAGGCCTTTGCCCAGCGCATGCAGGCCAGCATGCAGGCCAAGGCGCAGGCCGCCGCCGGCACCAACCTGGCCGAGGGCACGCGCTTCCTGGCCGGGAACAAGACGGTCAAGGGCGTGTTTTCCACGCCTTCGGGCCTGCAGTACATGGTGCTGCGACAGGGTGCGGGCCAGCGCCCGATGCCGAACGCCCGCGTGCGCGTCCACTACGAAGGCAAGCTGCTGGATGGCACCGTGTTCGATAGTTCGTACGCACGTGGCCAGCCGGCCGAGTTCGGACTCGGCCAGGTCATTGCCGGTTGGACCGAAGGCGTGTCGATGATGCCGATTGGCGCCAAGTACCGCTTCTGGATTCCCAGCGACCTGGCGTACGGCGCCAAGGGCGCGCCGGGATCGATCGGCCCCAATTCCACCCTCACCTTCGATGTCGAGCTGCTGGCGATCATCGAGTAGACCCACCGCGTAGACCCCACCTCCGACGCGTACCCGGCCAGCATCGCTTCAGCGCTCGCGGCCGGGCAATCACCCGCGCGGGACCTTTTTCAGCGCAATCCAGGAGTTCGAAATGACCCGTTTCCCCCGCAATACCGCCGCATTGCTGGTGCTGGCCTCGCTTTCGCTCGCGATCGCCGGCTGCAAGCCTGGCGAC
>DATHRJ010000285.1:0-16660 GCA_035465455.1 Lysobacter sp. | reverse complement strand
CGCTGCACAACGGTCGCGCCACATTCCAGGAGCGCGAGGAAAACGAGTGGTCCGGCACGCTGAAGGCGGCCTACCGCTGGAACGAGAACGTGATGAGCTATGCCTCGGCCGCCCGCGGCTACAAGGGCGGCGGCTTCAATCTCGATCGCGTCCAGTCGGCCGACGGCCTGTCCAGCGCAGGGCAGGGCATCATCCCGGTCAACGACACTTCGTTTGACGGTGAGTTCGTCGACAGCTACGAGCTGGGCGCCAAGACCACCTGGGCCGATGGCAACCTGCTGCTCAACGGGACCCTGTTCCACCAGACCTATAGCGACTTCCAGCTCAACAGCTTCCTTGGCACCAGCTTCGTGGTGCGTTCGATTCCCGAAGCGGTCTCCCAGGGTGTCGATACCTAGGCGCTGTGGCAGCCGGCCGCGGTTCGCGGGCTGATGCTGCAGGCCGGACTGACCTACGCCGACACGCGCTATGGCGACAACATTCCCGGTGGGGACTACATCGAGCCGACGGGCTCCCTGTACAAGCTTCCGGGTAGCCGCGACAGCTTTGCGCCACTGTGGTCCGGTTCGGCGTCGGCCACCTACCAGTGGGATTTCGGCAACAGCCTGGTGGGCCGGTTCAACGTCGGTGCCAAGTACATGTCCGACTACAACACCGGATCGGACCTGGACGTCGAAAAGGAGCAGGAAGGCTACTCGGTGGTGAATGCCCGGATCGGCTTCGGTGCCAAGAACCGCAGTTGGATGGTGGAGCTGTGGGGCCAGAACATCTTCGACGAGGAGTACGTGCAGGTCGGCTTCGACGCGCCGCTGCAGAACGTGTCGCCCGTTCCGGGCAATGCGTTCAACTCGTACAACGCGTTCCTTGGCGCACCGGCTACTTACGGCGTGACCTTGCGGGTGACGTACTGAGTCGTCAGCTGCCCGCCAGCTGAGCCATCAACGCAGGGCCCGCCACTTCAACGTGGCGGGCCCTTGCGTTTGTGGCGGGCGAAGGTTTTCGCACAGGCGTGGTTATAGTGCTGCCATGACTCAATCCACCTGCACCGACACCAGCCTGCACCGCCTCGCCGAGGAAGTCGGGCGATTTTCCCGGCAACACCACCACCGCCTGGTCACCGCGGAAAGCTGCACCGGTGGCTGGATCGCCAAGACCCTGACCGATATCGCCGGTTCTTCCGCCTGGTTCGAGTGCGGACTGGCCGCCTACAGCTATGAAGCCAAGCAGGCGTTGCTGGGTGTGAACCCCAATACGCTGGAACAGCATGGCGCCGTCAGTCGCGAGACGGTGATCGAGATGGTCTCCGGAGCGCTCGTGCATTGCGGTGCGACCCTGGCCGTGGCCGTCACCGGCATCGCCGGCCCCAGCGGCGGCACCGACGACAAGCCGGTCGGCACGGTGTGGATCGCCTGGAAGCACCGCGGCGGGTACCCGCGCGCGGAGGTGTTCCATTTCGATGGCGATCGCGAATCGGTGCGCCGCCAGACCGTCGAGGCCGCGCTGCAGGGGCTGCTCGTGGCCGCATGATGCCGGCTTCACGATGATTCTTGCTCTCGGCTGAATTCGTTAGTAGTATTGCTACTAATGAACATCACCGATACCCAGCGCAGCATCCTCTCCCTGATCAGCGATCGCATCGATGCCGAGGGCGTGCCGCCGTCGCAGAGCGAGATCGCCGCGGCCATGGGGTTCAGCAGCATCCGTGCCGCGCAATACCATCTGGAGGCGCTCGAACAGGCCGGCGCGATCACCCGCACACCGGGCCGCGCGCGTGGGATCCGCCTGAGCAAGGCCGTCTGCGAGGAGGCCGGCGATGCCGCTGCCGTCACGCCCGATGACGCGTTGCGCCTGCCGGTGCTGGGGCGGGTGGCGGCGGGCCTGCCGATCGGCGCCGACATCGGCTCCGAGCAGGTGGTGCTGCTTGACCGGGTGTTCTTCTCCCCGTCGCCGGACTATCTGCTCAAGGTCCAGGGCGACTCGATGCGCGACGAAGGCATCTTCGACGGCGATCTGATCGGCGTGCATCGCACACCGGAGGCGCGCTCGGGCCAGATCGTGGTGGCGCGGATCGATGACGAAATCACGGTGAAGCTGCTGAAGATCGGCAAGGACCGCATCCTGTTGCTGCCGCGCAACCCTGACTATTCGCCGATCGAAGTGCTGCCGGACCAGGACTTCGCGATCGAGGGCCTGTATTGCGGCCTCGTGAGACCCAGCCGTTGAACAGCCAATTCCGGGGGAAGTTTCCCGGTTGCGACCACGGCGTTTTCCCACGTTCCCCGGCGGCATTTTCGCGTGTGATGCGCGCGCCGCAGCACTAGATTCAATTGCATGCGGCGACGTCTCAGCTGCTGCGAAACCGATCCGCTAGATTCGACCTCAATCACGCAATCCACCCGAAGGAATCCACGATGGACGAGAACAAGAAGCGCGCCCTGTCGGCCGCCCTGGGCCAGATCGAGAAGCAGTTCGGCAAGGGCTCGCTGATGCGCATGGGCGATCGCGTGGTGGAAGCGGCCGAAGTCATCGGCACCGGCTCGTTGATGCTCGACATCGCGCTTGGCATCGGCGGACTGCCCAAGGGCCGCGTGGTGGAGATCTACGGCCCGGAGTCCTCGGGCAAGACCACGCTGACGCTGCAGGCGATCGCCGAATGCCAGAAGGCCGGCGGCACCGCGGCATTCATCGACGCGGAGCATGCACTGGATCCGCTGTACGCCGCCAAGCTCGGCGTCAACGTCGACGACCTCCTGCTGTCGCAGCCCGACACCGGCGAGCAGGCGCTCGAGATCGCCGACATGCTGGTGCGTTCGGCGGCAGTGGACATCGTCGTGATCGACTCGGTGGCTGCGCTGACGCCGCGCGCCGAGATCGAGGGCGAGATGGGCGACCAGTTGCCGGGCCTGCAGGCGCGACTCATGAGCCAGGCGCTGCGCAAGCTGACCGGCAACATCAAGCGCTCCGGCACGCTGGTGGTCTTCATCAATCAGTTGCGGCACAAGATCGGGCAGATGATGCCCGGCCAGAGCCCCGAGGTGACCACGGGTGGCAACGCCTTGAAGTTCTATGCTTCGGTGCGCCTGGACATCCGCCGGATCGGTGCGATCAAGAAGGGCGAGGAGATCATCGGCAACCAGACCAAGATCAAGGTGGTCAAGAACAAGCTCGCCCCGCCGTTCAAGCAGGTCATCACCGAGATTCTCTACGGCGAAGGCATCTCGCGCGAGGGTGAGTTGATCGAGATGGGCGTCGAGGCAGGGCTGGTCGAGAAGGCGGGCGCCTGGTACAGCTGTGGCGACGAGCGCATCGGTCAGGGCAAGGAGAACGCACGCACCTACCTCAAGGAAAATCCGGAGGTTGCGACCCGCCTGGAGGCTGCGCTGCGGGCCAAATTTGCGCCCGTCGTGGTCAAGCCGGCCGAATCGGACCTCGGCGAGGCCCCGGATGCGGACGACGCTGTCATCGAAATGGTGAGGACGGCCGCGGCCCCCAAGCGGGCGAAGGGACGCAGCGCTGACTGAGGTTGCAGGCGATGGGTGAGGATTCTCGCGATCCCGGCGGCTCCAGGCGCCGCGGCCGTCGCGGTGCGGTGGAGCTGAGCCCCATCCAGCGCGCGGTCGGGCTTCTGTCGCGCCGGGAGCATTCGCGGCTGGAACTGACCCGAAAGCTGTGCGAACGCGGGCTGGCAGCCGACGAGGTCGAGGCGGCGGTCGAGAAGCTGGCCAGGGACGGCTGGCAGGACGACGCGCGGTTCGCGCAGTTCCTGCTTCGCAGCCGCGTCAGTGGCGGCTATGGGCCGATCCGGATTCGTGCCGAGCTGGCGACCCATGGGCTGGACCGGGAGGCGATTTCGTCGGTGCTGGCGGAATTCGACGGCGACTGGGCCGAGAACGCGCGTGACCTCGTGCTCCGGCGCTACGGCCCTGATGTCGCTGCGAATCCGGCGTTGCACCGCAAGGCGGCCGATTTCCTGCTGCGTCGCGGCTTCGATGGCGATTGCGTCCGAAGGGCGACGCGCCTCGCTTCTGAGGATTGATCCCGCTGCAGTTGCCGTTTCCGGCAAGATGCCCGCAGTGGCGTGAAACCGCTGCCGGATGCCTGCAGCGGCAGCATGGCGGGGTTGCAGGCAGCAGGGCGAAGCGCCGGCTCCACCGCCTGGCCTGATAGGCTATCGGGCTGATCGTATGGCCAGGGCGTCGGCGCCGCTGCATGGCTCTGCCAGCAATCAGCCCTTTCCATTTCACAGCGCCCGGCATGTAGACTCCGACCACTTTCACCACGTCGCAGATCCGCAGCGACTTCCTCGAATTCTTCCGCGACAGGGGGCATGCGGTGGTGCCGTCGGCGCCCCTGGTACCGGCCAACGATCCGACCCTGCTGTTCACCAATTCGGGAATGGTGCAGTTCAAGGATGTGTTCCTCGGCAGCGAGAAGCCTGCGTTTGCACGTGCCGTCGACGTGCAGCGCTGCCTGCGCGCGGGCGGCAAGCACAACGACCTGGATCAGGTCGGCTACACCGCGCGCCACCACACCTTCTTCGAAATGCTCGGCAACTGGTCGTTTGGCGATTACTTCAAGCGCGAGGCGATCGCGTGGGCCTGGGAATTGCTGACCCGCGTCTGGGGTGTCGACCCGGATCGCCTGCTGGTCACCGTCTACCACACTGACGACGAAGCCTTCGAGATCTGGCATCGCGAGATCGGCCTGCCGGTCGAGCGCATCATCCGCATCGGCGACAACAAGGGCGCGCCGTTCGCATCGGACAATTTCTGGCAGATGGCCGATACCGGTCCGTGCGGTCCGTGCACCGAGATCTTCTACGACCACGGCCCGCAGCATGCCGGTGGCCCGCCGGGTTCCCCCGACGAGGATGGTGACCGCTTCATCGAGATATGGAATCTGGTTTTCATGCAGTTCGACCGGCAGCCCGACGGCAGCCTCGCGCCACTGCCGGCACCTTGCGTCGACACCGGCATGGGCCTGGAGCGGCTGGCTGCGGTGTTGCAGGGCGTGCACGGCAATTATGAGATCGACCTCTTCCGCCGGCTGATCGCGGCGGCCGCCGAGCTCACCGCGACCACGGACCTGGACAACAAGTCGCTGCGCGTCATCGCCGACCATATCCGTGCCTGCAGCTTCCTCATCGTGGACGGCGTGCTGCCCGGCAACGAGGGACGCGGTTACGTGCTGCGCCGGATCATCCGTCGCGCCCTGCGCCACGGCTGGATGCTGGGGCAGAAGCGACCGTTCTTCCATCGCATGGTCGGCCCCCTGATCGAGGTGATGGGCGATGCCTATCCGGAACTCGTGGCCAAGCGCGAATTCGTGGAGCGCGCACTGCTGGCCGAGGAGGAGCGGTTCGCCGAAACGCTCGATGCCGGAATGCGCATGTTCGATGACGTCGCCGCGCGTTCGGCCGCCTCCGGCTCCGCGACGATTCCCGGCGCCGATGCTTTCCGCCTCTACGACACCTACGGTTTCCCGGTCGACCTCACCGCCGACATCGCCCGTGAGCGAGGCCTGGCGGTGGACATGGACGGGTTCGACGAGGCCATGCAGCGCCAGCGGGACACCGCGCGCGCCGCGGGCAAGTTCGGCGGTGCAACCTCGATGCCTGCCGACCTGGTGGCGCAACTGCGTCCCACACGCTTCCTGGGTTATGACCGCCTGGATGAAGGCGACCTGGAAGTCGTCGCATTGCTGCGCGATGGCCGGCCGGTGGACCGGATCGTCGCCGGCGAGGAGGCCGTGGTGATCCTGGATCGAACGCCCTTCTATGCGGAGAGCGGCGGCCAGGTCGGCGATGCCGGCCGGATCAGCCTCGACGGCGGCCGGTTCCTTGTCCGCGATACGCTGAAGTTCGCCGGCCAGTACCACGGCCACGTCGGCACCCTGGAGACCGGTGCGCTCGCGCGCGGCGATCGCGTGTCCGGCTCGGTCGACCAGCAACGTCGTGCCGCGACGGTACTCAACCATTCCGCCACCCACCTGCTGCACGCGGCATTGCGCACGGTGCTCGGCGAGCACGTGACCCAGAAGGGTTCGCTGGTCGCACCCGATCGGCTGCGCTTCGACTTCGCCCATTTCCAGCCGCTGAGTTCCGATGAACTGGCCCGGATCGAGCGTCTGGTGAACGAGGAGATTCGCCGCAACCATGCCGCGGAGATCCATCACATGCGGATGCAGGAGGCGCTCGACTTCGGCGCACTGGCGCTGTTCGGCGAGAAGTACGGCGACGAGGTGCGGGTGTTGCGGATGGGTGATGGCTCCATCGAGCTGTGCGGCGGCACCCACGTGGCCCGCACCGGCGACATCGGCCTGTTCAAGATACTGTCGGAAGGCGGCGTTTCCGCAGGCGTGCGCCGCATCGAGGCGGTGACCGGACAGGGTGCGCTGGATCATGTGGCGCGCGAAGAGCAGCGCCTCGATGAAGCCGCGAGCCTGCTCGGTGGCAATGCTGCCGACGTCGGCGACAAGCTGCGTGCACTGCTGGATCGCCAGAAGCGGCTTGAGCGGGAACTGGAGGCCTTGAAGGCAAAGGCCGCATCCGGTGCTACTTCCGATCTTGCCGACTCGGCCGTGCAGGTGAACGGGGTGAAGGTACTGGCGGCCCGGCTGGAGGGTCTGGACGCCAAGGCGCTGCGCGATGCGCTGGATCGGCTCAAGCAGCAATTGCAGGATGCGGTGATCGTCCTGGCCGGAGCGGCCGGCGGCAAAGTCGCCCTCGTGGCAGGGGTCAGTGGTAGCGCGACCGGCAAGGTCAAGGCCGGCGAGCTGCTCGCTCACGTCGCAAGCCAGATCAATGGCAAGGGCGGCGGCCGTGCCGACATGGCCCAGGGTGGCGGCGATGACAGCCCGGCCTTGCCCGAGGCGCTTTCGGGAGTTGCGCAGTGGGTGGGGCAGCGTGTCGCTGGATGACCAGAACATGACCGGGGGCATGCAGCCCCGGCCGTTCAGATCACTTCAATTCGCTCGCGATTCAGTACACTTGCTCAGTCCGCCGGGGCACGAAGCGCCGGCAAGAGGAGATCTGCAATGCTAATCCTGACGCGTCGCGTCGGTGAGACCCTGATGATCGGCGACTCGGTCACCGTGACCGTGCTCGGCGTCAAGGGCAATCAGGTGCGTATCGGCATCAACGCCCCGAAAGATGTCGCAGTCCATCGCGAAGAGATCTATCAGCGCATCCAGCGCGGCGAAACCGCCGTGCACGACGACGTGAAAAACGAAGCCGACGGTTCGTGATGATTGCCCCGCGAGGGGCGACCCGTTATGCTGCCCGCCCGCAACGCTTGTGTGATGCGGAGAGTTGCCCGAGTGGCTGAAGGGGCTCCCCTGCTAAGGGAGTATGGGGCTTAAAACTCCATCGAGGGTTCGAATCCCTCACTCTCCGCCAGTTTTTCCGGCCGCCCTCGAGGCGGCTTCGTTTTCCCCTGCAAACGCGTGCGGGGAGCGAATTGGCCAGCGAAAACGTTTGACGGAATAGGCGTCTGACGGCATAATTTTCCGAATAACGCGCCCGTAGCTCAGCTGGATAGAGCACCAGGCTACGAACTTGGGGGTCGGAGGTTCGAATCCTTCCGGGCGCACCAACAAAAAAGCACAAGGGTCAATGAGTTCACGCTCATTGGCCCTTTTGCTTTGGCCTATGGGAGCAGGTTGACGGCGAGGACGAAGTCTCGAGGGCGAGGGCGACGTGTTGCTCGTTTACCCCAAGACCACCAGCTTCCCGGCACCGGTCTTCTGTAACCGATCCGACGCCTACCGGTGCAGCAAGGCGCTCGCGGCTTGATGCGGCGGCACGCATTTGCGTTGCAGCGGCCGTGTAATTGGGTCCGTGCTCCAGCACAGTCCACCCGCGGCAACTCTTATGAGAGCCCTGCTTCGCGCCACTGGAGTCGTCAGCCGCACGGGTTACATCCCGCTAGAGCCTGCCCGTGTTGAACATCCGGCGCGGGTAGTGGGCTGCCGTCCCGACAGCGTCACTGCAGCTGGTGCAGGCTATCGTCATCGCAGGGAGCCGGCATGAGTATCCGTAATCTTGACCTGTTGTTCGATCCGCAATCGGTGGCAGTGATCGGAGCCACCGAACGCGAGGGCAGCGTTGGCGCAACGGTATGGCGGAACCTGCGCGATGGTGGATTCGCCGGCGCGCGCTGGCCGGTGAATCTCAAGCGTGCGAGTGTCTTTGGCGAGCGCTGTTTCCGCGACGTCGCGGCGCTGCCCGCGACGCCCGACCTTGCGCTGATCTGCACGCCCCCGGACACGGTGCCGTCGTTGATCGAGCAGCTCGGCGAGCGCGGCACACGCGCGGCGATCGTACTGACCGCCGGACTGGATGCGCCCACGCGCGCGGCGATGCTGGAATCTGCCGGCAAGTACCTGCTGCGGATCCTCGGCCCCAATTGCCTGGGGCTGCTGTCACCGCACGCATCATTGAATGCGAGTTTTGCCCACACGTCGGCTCAGGCAGGCAGCCTGGCGTTCGTATCGCAGTCCGGGGCGCTGGTGACCGCGATGCTCGACTGGGCCCAGGACCGCGGGATCGGCTTCTCGCATTTCGCCTCGATCGGCGAGCATGCCGACATCGATTTCGCGGACATGCTCGACTGGCTCGCCAACGACGCGCGCACGCGTTCGATCCTGCTGTACGTCGAGGCGATCGAGGCGCCGCGCAAGTTCATGTCGGCCGCGCGTGCGGCCGCGCGCAACAAGCCGGTGCTGGTGGTCAAGGCGGGCCGCTCGTTGCAGGGGCAGGTCGCCGCGGCGTCGCACACCGGCGCGCTCGCGGGCTCCGACCTGGTCTACGACGCCGCGATCCGACGTGCGGGCATGCTGCGCGTGGACACGCTGGCCGACCTGTTCATGGCTGCCGAGACGCTGTCCCACTACCGGGGCCCGCCCGCCGGCGCGGATGCCGAACGGCTGGACCGGCTGACGCTGGTCACCAACGGTGGGGGCGCGGGCGTCATGGCGGCCGACGCCGCGGCACTGGCCGGTGTGTCGCTGGCGCCACTGTCGGACGCGACACTGGCCACACTGGATGCACAACTGCCGCGCAACTGGAGTCGCGGCAATCCGCTGGACATCATTGGCGATGCACCGGTGGAGCGATACGTCGCCACGCTGCAGGCACTGCTGGCCGACCCGGAATCGGGAACCTTGTTGTTCATGCATGCGCCGACCGCGATCGTGCCCAGTGCCGAAATCGCGCGCGCGCTGGTACCGGTGATGCAGGCGGCACCGCAGCGGATCTTCAGTTGCTGGCTCGGCGGCCCGGCGGTCGCCGAGGCGCGGCACATCTTCAACGATGCGGGCATCCCCAGCTACGCGACACCGGAGGAGGCGGTCCGCGCGTTCGCGTTGCTGGTGACCTATCGCCGCAACCAGCAACAACTGATCCAGGCGCCGCCGGCTGCGAGTGCGCATGCCGCGCCGCGAATGGATCGGGTGCGCGAAATCATCGACGCGGTGTTGGCGCAAGGTCGCCAACTGCTGACCGAACCCGAGGCCAAGGCGCTGCTGGACGCCTGCGGCATCCCGGTAGTCGCCACGCAGGTGGTGGCGCCATCGGCCGAGGCGGCCGTGGCGGCAGCCGAGGCGATCGGCTATCCGGCGGTGCTGAAGGTCCTGTCGGAGCAGATCAGCCACAAGAGCGATGTCGGCGGGGTCGCACTGGGACTGCACGATGCCGAAGCGGTGCGCGATGCCGCCGCGTCGATGCTGGCACGCGTGGCGCATGTGCAACCGGATGCGGTGGTCTCCGGCTTCACCGTGCAGGCGATGGTGCGGCGCCCGCGGGCGCTGGAACTGATCGTCGGCGCGAGCATCGATCCGCTGTTCGGCCCGGTGATCCTGTTCGGCCAGGGCGGCACCTCGGTCGAGGTGGTGGCCGATCGCGCGATCGCGCTGCCGCCGTTGAACGCGCCGCTGGCGCAGGCTCTGATCGAGCGCACGCGCGTGGCGAAGTTGCTGCAGGGCTGGCGCGACGTGCCGCCGGCCGACAACGCGGCGATCGCGGGTGTGCTCACCGCGATCTCGCAACTGCTCGCCGACGAGCCGCGCATTGCCGAGATCGACATCAACCCGTTGCTAGCCGATGCGGACGGCGTCGTGGCGCTCGACGCGCGGGTGGTGGTCAGTACGGCCGCACCGGGCGGCGCGGACAATTTCGCGATCAGGCCGTATCCGGCAGGGCTGGTCGAGACCGTCCAATGGCACGGGCGCGCGATCACGTTGCGGCCAATCCGGCCCGAGGACGAAGTCCAGCACCTGGAATTTCTTGAAAAGCTCGATCCGGTCGACGTGCGCATGCGCGTGTTCTACAGCCGCCGCAGCATCGAGCGCAGCGAACTGGCGCGGCTGACCCAGATCGACTACGAGCGCGAGATGGCGTTCATCGCCACCGCGCCGTCATCCGAAGGCGAGGAGACGCTGGGCGTGGTGCGTGCAACCAGCGATCCGGACAACCGCGACGCCGAGTTCGGGATCATCGTGCGCTCCGACCTCAAGGGCTCGGGACTCGGCGAACGGCTGATGCGCAAGCTGATCGGGTACCTGCGCGCCAAGGGCACGCAACGGCTGGTGGCGCAGGTGCTGCGCGAGAACACGCGGATGCTCGAACTGGCAAGGCGGCTGGGTTTTGCCCTGGAGGCGGATCAACCGGACCCGCGGATGTACGCGATCAGCCTTCGCCTGCAGTGATGCGGCACTTTCGACCACGCCGGTAAGGCAATGGATGTGCGGGGTGTGATCGGCCGCAGCCGGCAACATCGGGCGTCGATTTTCGAGTGGTCCACCCGAGCTTGATGCAGGTCAAAAAGACCTCGGGCGCGCGCGGCAGAGTCTGAAGCTCCGGAGGCCGGCTATGTCGGCCGGTACGCCTCCGTCCGGCGGAGTCGACATGGTTGCACTGCCATTCCGTGATCGCGAGGAAGCCGCCAGGCAGTTGCTGGGTGCACTTCAGGGCTTTCGCGACGAGCGGCCGCTGGTGCTGGCGATCCCGCGCGGTGCGGTGCACATGGGGAGGATCATCGCCGAAGGCCTGGGTGGGGAACTGGACGTCGTGCTCGTGCGCAAGATAGGCGCCCCGGGAAACCCTGAGCTGGCGATCGGCGCCGTGGACGAGCAGGGCACGGTGGTGCTCAACGAGAACGCCGCCTGGCTCGGCACCGACAATGCGTACGTGCAACACGAGGCGAGGCGCCAGCTTGCCTTGATCCGCGAGCGGCGCGAGCGCTACCGGCACGGCAAGCCGGCGCTGGCGGTGAAGGACCGCTGCGTCATCGTGGTCGACGATGGCCTGGCCACTGGCGCCACGATGAGCGCGGCGCTCAAGGCCACGCGGGCGCAAAACCCGTCGCGGCTGATCTGCGCAGTGCCGGTGGCGGCGCACGAAAGCCTGGCCGAGGTGGCCGAACTGGCCGACGAGGTGGTGTGCCTGGCGACGCCGTCGCCATTCTTCGCGGTGGGGCAGTTCTACAGCCACTTCTCCAGTGTCAGCGACGCGGAAGTGGCGCAGGTGTTGGCGGCGCCGGTGGTCGGTGCGAATCCCGGCCATTCCGGCCCGCTGGCGGTCGAGGAACGGGCGGTGCGGATCACGGCCGGGTCGGTGGTGCTGGAAGGCGACCTGCGCTCGCCGCCGTCGCCGCGCGGGTTGGTGATCTTCGCCCACGGCAGCGGCAGCAGCCGCCACAGCGTCCGCAACCGGCAGGTGGCGAGTGCACTTCAGCAGCGCGGATTTTCCACATTGCTGTTCGACCTGCTCACCGAACAGGAGGACCGCGATCCACAGGCGCGGTTCGATATCCCGTTGCTCGCGCAGCGGCTGGATGCGGCGCTGTCGTGGGCACGCGGGGAGACTTCGCAGCGCGACCGGCCGATGGGACTGTTCGGCGCCAGCACCGGCGCCGCCGCGGCGATCATGCTGGCTGCATCACGTCCACAACAGGTGGCCGCGGTGGTTTCGCGCGGCGGGCGCCCGGACCTGGCTGGCGCGCAGGCGTTGTCGCAGGTACGCACGCCGATCTTGCTGGTGGTCGGAGGCGACGACGTGGAGGTGCTGCAGCTCAACCGCAATGCACAGGCCGCCATGCGCGGCTGGGCGGAACTGCTGGTGGTGCCCGGCGCCACGCATCTGTTCGAGGAACCGGGCACCCTGGACCGAGCGGCCGAGGCCGCTGGCGACTGGTTCCTGCGCTGGCTCTAGACGGGCTCGTCGAGGATCGCCATGCGTGCGATGGTGCTGACCGAAATCCACCAGCCCTTGCAGCTGGTCGAGTCGCCCGACCCGCTGCCGCGGCCGAACGAGGTCCGGCTGAAGGTGGAAACCTGCGGCGTCTGTCGCACCGACCTGCACGTCGTCGATGGCGAATTGCCCGAGGTGAGGCCGCCGGTGGTGCCGGGACACGAGGTCGTCGGCCGCATCGACATGGTCGGAGACGTGGTCGAGGGGTTCGCGCTGGGCGATCGGGTCGGGGTGCCGTGGCTGGGCCACACTTGCGGCGTGTGTCGCTACTGCACCGGCGGCAGCGAGAACCTGTGCGACGCGCCGCAGTTCACCGGCTACACCCGACCCGGTGGATTCGCCAGCCACCTGGTCGCCGAAGCCGCGTACTGCATCCGCCTGGACGATCGTGCCGATCCGGTCGCGCTGGCGCCGCTGCTGTGCGCGGGCCTGATCGGCTGGCGCTGCCTGGTCAAGGCCGGTGAAGCGCGCGACCTGGGCCTGTACGGTTTCGGTGCGGCCGCGCACATCGTCGCCCAGGTGGCGACCTGGCAGGGGCGGCGGGTGTTTGCGTTCACGCGCCCGGGCGATGCCGCGACGCAGGCATTCGCGCGCTCGCTGGGCGTGACCTGGGCGGGCAGTTCGACCGGGCCGCCGCCGGCGCCGCTGGATGCGGCGATCCTGTTCGCACCCGATGGCGCGCTGGTCCCGCAGGCGCTGCGTGCGGTGCGCAAGGGCGGGCGCGTGGTGTGCGGCGGCATCCACATGTCGGACATCCCGTCGTTTCCGTACGCGTGGCTGTGGGAAGAGCGGCAGTTGATGTCGGTGGCGAACCTCACGCGTGCAGATGCCGCGGAGTTCTTCGCGCTCGCCGGCAAGGCGCGCGTGGTCACATCCACCACCACCTATCCGCTCGAACAGGCCAACCGGGCGCTGTCGGATCTGCGCGCGGGACGACACCAGGGCGCGGCGGTGCTGGTGTGTTGACCGCCGGGCAAGCCTGTTTCAGATGCGCGTCTGCATCTCGCGCACCTGCTCGCGGGTGAGCGCGCGGCTGAGCTCCTGCAGGTGGGTGCCCAGTGCGGCGTAGATGTCGTCGGCCGCGACCAGGCCCGACAGGCCTCCGGCCGAATCCAGCACCGGCAGGCGCCGAACGCCGTGGTCGCGCATCGTCCGGATCGCATCGAACAGGCCATCGCGCTCGCGGCAGGTCGCCAGGTCGGTGTTCATCACGTCGGCGACCTTCAGCGCATCGATGTCCACGCCCGGTGCCAGCACGGACAGCACGATGTCGCGGTCGGTGAGGATGCCGACCGGGATGCGCTCCGCGTTCGGTTGCTCGACCACCACCAGTGCGCCGACATGGCGGTGGCGCATGACTTCGGCGGCCTCGCGCAACGATGCGTCCGCGGTGACGTGGATCACGTCGCGGGTGCAGATGTCGGCGATGCGCATGAGCGGTCTCCTTGTCGCAAGGGTGCGGACACAAGGATCGTTTCCCGGCACTGCACCGATCTTGATGCCGATCAACAAAATCGTGGTGGCCGTGGCTTGGCGCGAGTCCCCCGGTCGCCTGGCAGGCGCCGTGGACGCCGTGGTGCTCGTGCGTGAGGCCAAGCCGAGGCTGGTCGGTGGTCGCTTACCCGATCAATCAGTCACCGTTCCTTGATGATGGACCATCCGCCACCCGTCGGACTTGATCCAGATCGAACTGCGCTGGGAATTCACCATGATGCCTTGGTGCATTCGCCGCGCTCGATAGGTCACCAGGCACACCGTCGGCGCGAGCAGTCGCGAGCGCATGTGGCTGGTGGAGAACCCGACGCCGGTTTCAGCGGGCAGTCGCGCCAGAACCTCGTCCTTGCCGAAGGTGCGCCCGCTGCCGGTGACTTCCCTGAAGTGGTCGTCGATGAGTTCGTCCAGGCGCGATGGATCTGCGCGGACACTTTGTTCCATTAGTTCAAGCTCCAGTTCCAGCACGACGTGGGAGGTGTCTTTCACTGGCGGTGAGCCCTTGGGATGGAGCGGCGACGCGGTGGGTGCAGAGGCTGGAAATTCTCGCCTTCGGAACATCTCAGGCCGTCGAGTCGATGAGAATGCGCGCGAGTGTTTCCGGTGCGGTGCGCAGGATCGTGGGGTTCACCTGCATCCGGAACATCCCAGTATCGTGCTGGGCCTGGGGAAGGATCACTCCGCGGCTCCGCGCCTGCTTCGCAACCAGGTCAGGCGCGACGCCCGGCGCCGCCAGGAAAAACCGGCTGGTGCCGTTCGGCGGTTTCCGGGCCTGGTATCGGCCATGCGAATGCAGCAGCGCGATCAGCTGGTCCGCCGCGCGCCAGGCCTTGGCATATTCCTGCTCGTAGCTGTCGACGTATGACGCCACCAGCGCGATCTGCGGCCATGCATGCGGCAACGAGCCGCCGAACATCCGCCGCGTGTGGTACAGCCCCTCGATGAACTCGGAGTCGCCGGCGAGGATCGCGCCGGAGGCGCCGTTGAAGTGCTTCCACAGCGACACGTACACGGTGTCGAACAACGCGGCGTGCGCCCGCACGCTTTGGCCGGAGTGGAGCGGAAGATTGAACATCCGCGCGCCATCCAGGTGCAGTCGTATGCCGCGCTCGCGTGCATAGCCGCAGATGCGCTGCAGGTCGGCAAACCCGATCATCTCGTGGTCCCTGCGCCGCACCGGGTTCTCCAGCGAGATCACGCCTACCTGCGTCGGCACCCGGCCACCGTCCGAGCGCTCGACCCAGCGCTTTATGTCGTCGAGCTCGATCGTGCTGCGGCCCGGAGCCAACGGGACCAGATTCAGTCCACTCAACGTCCCGGCGCAATCGCCGCTGTCGTTGTAGAGGTGGCTTTCCGCCTGGACCAGCACGCGCCGGTCATTCCCTGCGAGCTTTCTCACCGCGAGATGGTTTGCCAAGGTGCCGGTCGGCACGAACATCGCGGCTTCCTTGCCCAGGAGCTGCGCGAACTTCTGCTCCAGCGCAGTGATGCATCCTCCGTTGGAGTAGTAGTCGGCCTCGAAAGATGGGCTGGCCGCCACCTCGCGGAGCGCGGCGGCGTACTCGCGTGGACCCAGGCCGAGTCCGTCGGAGGTGAAATCGACGTGCCCGGCCGACGCTGCTTTGCTGTCGGCCCATGCGCCGGTGCCGATTGCCTGGGACAGCACGGGTGTTGCTGCGGCCAGCCCACCCGCGGCCAGGAACTGTCGGCGATCCATAAGGCGCATCCTCGGTAGTTCGTGGCAGGCCGTTGGTAACGGCCGGGCCCCCTTTGCATCGAACCATACCGGTGCTTGCGCATGCTTGCCTAATGGAAGCGCAGAATCCGGGAACGCTATCGCGGCGCGCGATGCGGTTCGGTTACATGCGGCCCCGGCGGTGCGCGTCGATGGCTGCGCGGGGATGGGCGGCGCTTGATCGCCGCAAGCCGCTGGCGCAGCTCGCGCAGTGAAGAAGTGTTCAGCACATCGCGCGCCTCCAGCCAGCCACGGCGCGCCTGGTCGATGCCGAACTGCAGCCAGGCCAGATCCGCGCCACGGCTGGCGCCGCTGGAGATCACCACCGGCACGCCCGCGTCCCGCGCCTGGCGGCACTGCAGGTCGAACAGGTCGAGCCGGTCCGGGTGGGCGTTGAGTTCCAGGAAGCAGCCGCGCTGGCGGGCGTGGCGGATGACGCGGTCCATGTCGAGGTCGCAGGGGCCGCGAGTGCCGAACAGGCGGCCATTGGGGTGGGCGAGGATGCTGAAGTCGGGATGATCCATCGCGCGCATCAGACGCTCGGTCTGCTGCGCGCGCGGCAGGTCGAATGCTCCATGCACGGCGCCGATGACGAGGTCCAGCCCGGTGACCTCGGCATCGTGCAGGTCGAGGCTGCCGTCCTCCTGGATCTCGACCTCGACCCCCTTGAGCAGGACGATGCCGCGCGCTCGCGCGTTGAGCCGGTCGATCGCATCGCCCTGCTTGCGCAACCCCTTGGCGTCGAGTCCGTGCGTCCTGCCGTCGCTGCGCAGCCGGTCGGTGATCGCCAGGTATTCCAGTCCGGCTGCCTGCGCGGCCTTTGCCAGTTGCTCCAGGCTCTCGCTGCCACCGCTCGCGTCGGTTTGGATGTGCAGGTCGCCGCGCAGCTCGGCGCGCTCTACCAGCCGCGGCAATGCGTGCTCCCGCGCCGCCTCGATCTCGCCGCGATCCTCGCGCAGTTCCGGAGGAATGTACGGCAGCCCGACCGCGGCATAGACCGACGCCTCGGTATCGCCGGCGATGCGTTCGCCATCGCGGTACACCCCGTACTCGTTGATCTTGAGCTGGCGTGCCATCGCCAGCCGACGCAGGGCGATGTTGTGCGGCTTGGATCCGGTGAAGTAGACCAGCGCCGCGCCGAAGCTGGCCTGCGGGACCACGCGCAGGTCGACCTGCAGCCCGCTCCT
>DATHRJ010000284.1:0-6068 GCA_035465455.1 Lysobacter sp. | reverse complement strand
GCAGCGGGTCAGCAGGCGGCAAAAGCCAGGGCGCCTTTTCAGGCGCCTTCGCTTTTCAGGGCGCCGTGGCCCGGGTTAGCGCAGCCGGGACCCGGTGCAGGGCCGAGTCCGTCGGCCCGATGGAACCGCATGATTTGCAAGGGAAACCGTCTGCCCCCATAATGGCGGGCCCGGTTCGCCGGGTTGTGGTACATGACATCAGGACCAGTCGTGGATTCGTTCCGGATCAACGACTTACAAGCCGGCACGGGCAGGACGGAAAGAGTGGCTCAGGCCACCGCCCAGGTCAGTGACAAAAACCCGAAAGGACATCGCAATGCCCAAGATCAAGACCCATCGCGGGGCGGCCAAGCGCTTCCGGAAGACCGCGTCAGGGAAGTACAAGTGCGGCCACGCCAACCGCAGCCACATCCTCACCAAGAAAGCGACCAAGCGGAAGCGCAACCTGCGGCAGACGAACCACGTCCGGCCTGCAGATGCCGGCCGTATCGATCGCATGCTTCCGTACGCTTGAGGAGAATGAACAATGGCACGAGTTAAACGTGGTGTTACGGCCCGCCGCCGTCACAAGAAAATCCTGAAGCAAGCGAAAGGCTACTACCACGCCCGCCGCAAGGTCTTCCGCGTCGCCAAGCAGGCGGTCACCAAGGCGCTGCAGTACGCGTACATCGGCCGCAAGCAGAAGAAGCGCAATTTCCGCTCGCTGTGGATCACCCGCATCAATGCCGCGGCCCGCATCAACGGCCTCAGCTACAGCCGTTTCATGAACGGCATGCTGAAGTCCGGCATCACGCTGGATCGCAAGGTGCTGGCCGACATCGCCGTGCACGACGCGGTGGGTTTTGCCGCGCTGGCCGAAAAAGCCAAGAGCGCGCTCGCCGCTTGATGTAGCACCCGCGTGTCGGCTGCGGCCGGAGCGCGGGGAACACGGTTCAAGGCATGGGGAAGGGCGCAAGTCCTTCCCCATGTTTCGTTTTGGGGCAGCGGTTATGGTCATCCGCTGGAGATTGCCGTTCGCAGTTCCCCAGGGACGACGAGGCTGGCGTGGGATTGCCGGCCGCGCCGATGATGTCGATTGCTCCGCGAGGTGGTGGACCAATGAGTGGAATTGAAACCCTGACCCGCCGCGCAATGGCCGATATCGCCGCGGCGGAATCGCCCGAGGCGATCGAAGCTTTGCGCGTGGCGCTGCTCGGCAAGTCCGGCAGCATCACCGCGCAACTCAAACAACTGGGCGCGTTGCCGCCCGAGCAGCGCAAGGCGGCCGGCGAGGCGATCAACGGCGCGCGCGACGTGCTGACCGCGGAGCTCGCCGAGCGCAAGCGGCGGCTCGATGACCGGGTGCTCGATGCGCGCCTTGCTGCGGAGAGCATCGATGTCACCCTGCCGGGAATCGACGGCACGCGCGGCGGCCTGCATCCGGTGAGCCGCACCCTGGAGCGCATCGCCGACATCTTCGGCCGGCTCGGCTTCGAGCTTTCCGACGGTCCGGAGATCGAGGACGACTGGCACAACTTCGAGGCACTGAACTTCCCGCCGCATCACCCGGCGCGCGCGATGCACGACACGTTCTACTTCGGCGACGGCCGCCTGCTGCGTACCCACACCTCGGGGGTGCAGGTGCGCTACATGGGCGAGCACGCGCCGCCGCTGCGCATGATCGCCGCCGGCAAGGTCTACCGCAGCGACAGCGACCAGACCCACACGCCGATGTTCCACCAGGTCGAAGGCCTGCTGGTGGACGAGCACGCCAGCTTCGCCGACCTCAAGGGCACGCTGACGGAGTTCGTGCGTGCATTCTTCGAGCGCGATTTCGAAATGCGTTTCCGCCCGAGCTATTTCCCGTTCACCGAGCCGTCCGCCGAGGTCGATATCGCCTGGCAGCAGCCGGACGGGTCCACCCGTTGGCTCGAGGTGCTGGGTTGCGGCATGGTGCATCCCAGCGTGCTGCGCAATGTCGGCATCGACCCCGAGAAGTACACCGGCTACGCATTCGGACTCGGCGTCGAGCGCTTCGCGATGCTGCGTTACGGAGTCGACGACCTGCGCAGCTTCTTCGAGAACGACGTGCGATTCCTGCGGCAGTTCGCCTGAGGCCCACGGCCGGAACAGCATGACGGTCTGCTTGCCGCGGATACCGTCGCCGGCCTGGCCCGGACCTTTCGTTCCCGCTTCCGATTGATCACTTCGCTTTCCATTCCCGGCTCATTCCATGAAATTTTCCGAAAACTGGTTGCGCAGCCACGTTCCGACCTCCGCCACGCGCGAGCAACTCGTCGCGACGCTGACTGCGATCGGCCTGGAAGTGGAGGAAGTGACCGCGCTGGGTGATTCGCTCGACGGCGTGGTCGTCGCGCAGATCCTCAGCGCGGAAAAACACCCCGAGGCCGATCGGTTGCAGGTATGCCAGGTCGACGCCGGGCAGGGCCGCACCGTGCAGATCGTCTGCGGCGCGCCGAACGCACGCGCCGGGCTGAAGGCGCCGTTGGCGATGGTCGGGGCGACATTGCCAGGCGGCCTGGCGATCAGCGCCGCCCGGCTGCGTGGCGTCGAGTCCTCGGGAATGCTGTGCTCGGCCAAGGAACTGGGCGTCGATCAGGATGCTTCGGGATTGTTGGAGTTGCCCGACGATGCCCCCGTCGGCGTCGCACTGGCCGGTTTTCTCGGCCTGCCCGACGCGAGCATCGAGATCAAGCTGACGCCCAACCGCGCCGACTGTTTCGGTGTCCGCGGCATCGCCTTCGATGTCGCCGCCGCCACCGCGAGCGCAGTGGCCGAATTCGATCCGGCGCCGGTTGCCGCGACCAGCGACGCGCAACTGGCGATCCAGCTCGATGCCGGGGCCGATGCCCCGCGTTACTGCGGACGCGTGATCGAGGGCGTGGACGCGACGCGGCCGACACCGGCATGGATGGCAGAGCGCCTGCGTCGCAGCGGCGTGCGGCCGCTGTCGCTGCTGGTGGACGTCACCCAGTACGTGATGCTCGAACTCGGGCAGCCCCTGCATGCATTCGACCGCGACCTGTTGCAGGGTCCGGTCGGGGTGCGGCGCGCGCGCACGGGCGAGACCCTGACCCTGCTCGACAGCCGCGAGGTGGCGCTGGATCCGGAGTTTCTGGTCGTCACCGACGCCGGGAGTGCGGTCGCGCTGGCGGGGATCATGGGCGGGCTGGACACGCGCGTCACCGACGCCACCCGCCGCGTGTTCCTCGAGTCGGCGCATTTCGCCCCCGACGCGATCATCGGCCGCGGCCGCAAGCTGGGCCTGCACACCGATGCCGCGCACCGTTTCGAGCGCGGCGTGGACCCGCAACTGCCGCGCACGGCGATCGAATATGCCACCCGCCTGATCCTGGACGCCGCTGGCGGCGAGCCTGGCCCGGTGGTCGAGGCTGCCTTGCCCGCGCACCTGCCGCAGCCGCAGCCGATCCTGCTGCGACGCTCGCGTCTGCAGCGCGTGCTCGGCGCACGAATCGAGGATGCGGCGGTCGAGCGCATCCTGCGCGCACTGGGCATGGCGGTGGCCGCCAATGGCGAAGGCTGGCAGGTGACCGCACCCAGCCGCCGCTTCGACATCGCGATCGAGGAGGACCTGATCGAGGAGGTCGCGCGCATCCACGGCTACGAGGCGATTCCCACGACGCTGCCCCGTGGCGCCGCGCGCCTGGTCTCGCCCAGCGAGACCCGGGTCGAGGATGCGACCGCCCGTCGCCACCTGGCCGCGCGCGACTACCTGGAAGCGATCAACTACGCCTTCGTCGATGGCGGATCGCTCGCCACCTGGCAGGTCGAGCACGACGCGGTGACGCTGGCCAATCCGCTCAGCGCCGAGCTGGGGGTCATGCGCACCTCGCTGCTGCCCGGGCTGGTGGCGGCACTTGCGCGCAATGCGGTCCGGCAACAGCCGCGGGTGCGCCTGTTCGAGCTGGGCAACGTGTTCAGCGCGTGCGCCGGTGCGGCGCCGCTGCAGACCGCGCGAATCGCGGCCGCGGCCTGCGGCGATGCCCGCGCCGAGCAGTGGCATCAGGCGGCGCGTACGGTCGGCTTCCACGACCTCAAGGGCGACCTCGACAGTCTCGCCGCGCTGGCGGGGGCGACGCTCGACTATCGCCCCGCGCAGCCCGCCTGGGCGCACCCGGGGCGTTCTGCCGACGTCTACCGGGTCGATGGCGGCGATGCGCGCAGGCTCGGCTGGATCGGGCAACTGCACCCGCGCCTGCAGCGCACGCTGGACCTGGATACCGATGTCGTTGCCTTCGAACTCGACCTCGAGCCGCTGCTGGCGCGCGCGATCCCGAAGGCGTCGGCGCTGTCCCGGTTCCCGTCCGTCCGACGGGACCTCGCGTTCGTCGTCGCCGAAACGGTGCGTTGGAGCGATGTCCAGGCCAGCGTTCGCGACGCCGCAGGCCCGGTGCTGAAGGACCTGGTGCTGTTTGATCGTTACCAGGGCAAAGGGGTGGAAACAGGATTCAAGAGTCTGGCTATGGGCTTGATTCTGCAGGAACAATCGCGCACCCTCACCGACCGGGACGTGGATGCGACCGTGGCGGCCGTCACGGAGCGGCTGCTAAGCGATCACGGCGCGGCGATCCGCGGTTGAGCGACCCTGGGCCGTGCATCGGCAGTGCCAGGGGAGTCGGAATTGGTGGTGCGACGAGTGTTCGAGAGACGAGTGAATGGCACTGACCAAGGCGGAAATGGCGGAACGACTGTTCGATGAGGTCGGGCTCAACAAGCGTGAGGCCAAGGAATTCGTCGATGCGTTCTTCGTCGCCCTGCGCGAGGGGCTCGAACAGGGTCGCCAGGTGAAGCTGTCGGGGTTCGGCAATTTCGACCTGCGCCGCAAGAACCAGCGGCCCGGTCGCAACCCCAAGACCGGCGAGGAGATCCCGATCTCCGCCCGCACCGTGGTGACCTTCCGCCCGGGGCAGAAGCTCAAGGAACGCGTAGAAGCGTTCACCGGAGTCGAAAATGCTTGACCCCGGAAGCAACCGCGAACTGCCGCCGATCCCGGCCAAGCGCTACTTCACGATTGGCGAGGTCAGCGAGCTGTGCGATGTGAAGCCGCACGTGCTGCGTTACTGGGAAACCGAATTTCCTTCGCTGAACCCGGTCAAGCGTCGCGGCAATCGTCGTTACTACCAGCGCCACGAGGTGTTGATGGTGCGGCAGATCCGCGGCCTTCTGTACGAGCAGGGCTACACGATCGGCGGCGCGCGCCTGCGCCTGGAAGGCGACGACGCCAAGGACGAGTCGGCGCTGAGTTCGCAGATCATCCGCCAGGTACGCATGGAGCTGGAAGAAGTCCTGCAACTGCTCAAGCGCTGATCCAAGCGTATCGGCCGCTTGCGGCCGGGCGCGAATTTCGGCCCTCCCGCTCTGCGCATCTGGCGGGCACGACGGAGCAACGAAACAAAAGCCGCTATACTTGCCGCCCGCCTGCGAGCGGGAATGATGCAAGATCGCAACAACTTGTCGGGGCGTAGCGCAGCCTGGTAGCGCATCTGCCTGGGGGGCAGAGGGTCGTCGGTTCAAATCCGGCCGCCCCGACCAATTCGAGCAGCACCCAAACGCCCGGCATGCCGGGCGTTCGCGTGTCCGGGCGCAATTGAACCCTTGCGACCCGCCGCTGTCGGATGCTTCACCCGGTTCCTCAAAAACAACGGATGTTCATGCAAATTGCCTTGCCTTTGTCTTTGTTGCTGGCATCACTGGTCGTGTCGCTCCCGGCCGGGGCCACCTCGTCGAGTGGTTCCGTCGCCTCCGCGCAGAATGCCGTCGCGCTACCACCCATCGCTGAGATTCCTGCAATGACGTTCGCTGCGGATGACCTGACCAGGGATGTTCACTCCGGGGAAAATGCCGAGCCTGAAATCACCGACATCGAGGTCGTCCTGGTACGCGGCGAGTACTCCGGTCCAGGCTTGTGGAAGGTCAGCAAGGGTGCCAACACGCTGTGGATTCTCGGCACCGTATCGCCCGTGCCGAAGGGAATGGAATGGTATTCGCCGGAAACCGAGGCGGTGCTGGCGCAGGCGCAGGAGATCATCGGTGCGCCGGGCTTCGCG
>DATHRJ010000283.1:0-2545 GCA_035465455.1 Lysobacter sp. | reverse complement strand
GGCCCAGGGCTAAGGCGGTCATCGCGACGGTGCATCGCACCGTCGCGGCCCATTCGTTACGATGCCTGTCACTTGGGGCAGGGAGCGTGGCATGGCGATCATCGTGGGGGTTGCACGCGAGTCAGCGGTCGGCGAACGCCGGGTCGCACTGACGCCGGAAACCTGCAAGAAGCTGGTTGCCGCCGGCGCCCAGGTCCGGGTGGAGCGCGGCGCGGGCCGCGGTGCCAGTTTCCGCGATGACGCGTACGCCGCCGCCGGGGCGGAATTGGTCGACAGCGCGGGTGCCGCGCTGGAGCAAGCCGACGTGGTGTTGTGCGTGCAGCCCCCCGAACCCGCGCAGATCGCGCGCCTGCGCGAGGGCGCGGCGCTGGTCGGATCCATCGCGCCCCAGGCCGACCCCGCACGCGCCGAGGCGATCACCGCGCGCAAGCTGCTCGCGTTTCCGCTGGAGCGCCTGCCACGCACGACCCGCGCGCAGGCGATGGACGTGCTGAGTTCGCAGGCGGGCATGGCCGGTTACAAGGCGGTGCTGATCGCCGCGCAACTGGCGCCGAGGTTCTTCCCGATGCTGACCACCGCCGCCGGCACCATCCGCCCGTCCAGGGTGTTGATCGTGGGCGCCGGCGTGGCGGGCCTGCAGGCGGTCGCGACCGCGAAGCGCCTGGGCGCGCAGGTCGAGGGTTTCGACGTGCGCCCGGAGACGCGCGAGCAGATCGAATCGCTCGGCGGCAAGTTCCTGGATCTGGGAGTGAGCGCGGCGGGCGAGGGCGGTTACGCGCGTGCGTTGACGGATCAGGAGCGCGCCGAGCAGCAGCGTCGGCTGGGCGAGCACCTCAAGCAGATCGACGTCATCGTGACCACCGCGGCCGTGCCCGGGCGCCCCGCGCCGAAGATCATCAGCGCCGCGATGGTCGCCGGGATGAAGCCCGGCAGCGTGATCGTCGATCTGGCCGCGGAAACCGGCGGCAATTGCGAACTCACCCGGCCGGGAGAGACTTACGATGCCGACGGCGTCACCATCGCCGGACCGTTGAACCTCGCCAGCAGCGGCGCGGTGCACGCCAGCGAGATGTACGCGCGCAACGTCTACAACTTCGTCAGCCTGTTCCTCAAGGACGGTGCGCTGGCGTTCGACTGGGACGACGAGTTGCTGGCCAGGACGCGCTGGCCCGAGGTGGCTGAAAGCTGATTGCCGTCATTTCCCGCGCAGGCGCAGTGACGGCGCCTGGATGCAGCACCTACCAGCCCGGACCGCCGCCTTCGCGGCGGTGGTGCCCCGCTACTCCGGAGCGATGGCGCGGCTGCCGAAGTCGCCCTCGGCCGACGCGGCCAGATAGGTGAACACCGCATAGGCCGCCACGTTCTGCGCCACCGCTGCAGAGTCGATCTTGTCGAAGGTGTCGTCGGGGGTGTGGTGCAGGTCGAAGTAGTCGGTGCCGTCCTGGGCCAGCCGCGCCCAGGCCGCACCGCGCTCGACCAACGGACCAAGGTCGGGGCCGGGGCCGCCGGTGCCGGGCGCATGGGCGATCCCCAGCGGCGCGAGCGCGTCGGCGATCTGCCGGTCGGCTGCGAGCGCATGCGCCGGCGCCGAACTGGAGTACGCGTAGATCCGTCCTGCACCGAAGTCGCTCTCGGCGCCGATCTGGTGCTCGCCGACCTGCGCGGCGTGGGTCGCCGCATACGCCTTGCCGCCATACAGGCCCTGTTCCTCGTTGGCATAGGCCACCACCCGGATGGTACGTGCGGGGGGCTCGGGCAGCTGCCCGATCAGCGCGGCGGCCGCCATCGTGATGCCGACCCCGGCGCCGTCATCGACCGCGCCGGTGCCCAGGTCCCACGAATCCAGGTGGCCGCCGATCAGCACGACCTCGTCGCGGCCGCCGGCACCGGCCCCCGAGCCGGTGATCTCGCCAATGACGTTGTGCGACGTCGCCTCGCCGTTCCAGCCGCAGTCGAGCGCGACCTGCAGGCGCTGCGATCCGATCTGCAGCAGGCGCGCGAGCTGGTCGGCATCCGGCACCGACAGCGCCGCCGATGGCACCGGGGTCAGGCCTTCGTCGAAACGGGTGATGCCGGTGTGCGGGTTGCGGTGCGAATCGGTGCCGGCCGAGCGCATCACGAACCCGATCGCGCCGGCGCGGATCGCCGCCGACGGACCGCGGCTGCGCACGCGTGAGCCGGGGCCGTAGCCACTGCCGTCGCGGGCACGCTCCATGCGGTAGTCGACGAACGCGATCTTGCCCGCGAGCGAGCCGACGGGCACCGCTTCCAGCGCGGCCAGGTCGGCGAAACGCACCACTTCGCCTTCGATCGTGCCGCTTGGGCTGCCGCCGAGCGCGGTCAGATGCAGCGCCTGGGCGTTGTTTCCCAGCACCGCCGCGCGCTCGCTGCGACGCTCCCACTTCGGGAACGTCACCGGCTCCAGCCACACCCGGTCGAAGCCGAGCTGCTCGAACTTCGCCTTGGCCCAGGCGACCGCGCGGGCGTCGGCTTCGCTGCCCGCCATGCGGGGGCCGACCTCGGTGGTCAGCGACTCGGTGATGCG
>DATHRJ010000282.1:0-3822 GCA_035465455.1 Lysobacter sp. | reverse complement strand
TCGGGCATGGGCCATGCCGGTCCAGCGCGGCCAGGTGCTCGGGGGTGGAATAACCCTTGTGTTCGTGGAAACCGTATTGCGGCCACGCCTCGTGCAGGGCGACCATCATGCGGTCACGCGTGACCTTGGCCAGGATCGACGCGGCCATGATCGAACGATCGCGTCCGTCGCCGCCGATCCATGCCTCGGCCGGGCACGGCAGCCCGCGAGGCAGGGTATTGCCGTCGATGCGCGCCAGTTCGGTGGCGGCGTGCATCACGCCTTCGACCGCCTGGCGCATGCCCACCAGGGTCGCCTGCAGGATGTTGATGCGGTCGATCACCTCGACCTCCACCGCCACCACGTGCCAGGCCAGCGCGCGCGAGACGATGCGCTCATACAGCGCTTCGCGGCGTTCGGGCGTCAGCTGCTTGGAGTCGGCCAGGCCGTTGATCGGGGTGCGCCCGGGCGCGAACACCACCGCGGCGACCACCACCGGCCCGGCCAGCGGGCCGCGACCGGCCTCGTCGACCCCGGCGATGCGCTGCGCGCCGGGCGCCACGGCCAGGTCGAGGGCAAGCTGGGCGGCCGGATCACGCATGCGGCAACGATACGACTTCTGCCACCGCGGCGGCAGCCTGCGTGGAGGCATCGCGGCGCAGTTGCAGGTGCAGTTCGCGGAAGCGCGGCTGCAGCGCCGCGACCGCGGCAGGCTCGCGCAACCATCGCAACGTCGCCTCGGCCAGCTTCTGCGGCGTGCAATCGTGCTGCATCAGCTCCGGCACCAGTTCCTCGCCTGCCAGCACGTTCGGCAACGCGTAGCGGGCGACCTTGAGCATCCCGAGCCCCTTGACCAGGCCGTAGGTGCTCGCGGCGACGCGGTACGCCACCACCATCGGCCGCTTGGCCAGCATCGCCTCCAGCGTCGCGGTTCCCGAGGCGAGCAGGATCACGTCGCTGGCGACCATGGCACTACGCGCGTCGCCATCGATTACCTGCAGTGCCGGGCGCAGGGTCGCGGCATCGCGGTGGGCATCGAGCACGCGTTCGAACGCATCGCGCGCGTGGCCGCTGGCCATCGGCGCGACCACCTGCAAACCCGGTTCGGTTGCCAGCACGCGCGTGGCCGCGCCGATGAAGTCCGCGCCCAGGCGCTCGATCTCGCCCACGCGCGATCCTGGCAGTAACGCCAGCACCGGCCGGTCCGGGTCCAGTGCCAGCCGTGCACGCGCCGCCGCGCGGTCAGGCTCCAGCGCCATCATGTCGGCCAGCGGATGGCCGACAAAGCTTGCTTGCACGCCGTGGCGGGCATAGATCGCCGGTTCCATCGGGAACAGGCACAGCACCCGGTCGGCGCTCTGGCCGATCTTCGCCGCGCGCGATTCGCGCCAGGCCCATACCGATGGGCTGACGTAATGCACCGTGCGCACGCCGCGCTGCTTGAGCCACTTCTCCACGCCGAGGTTGAAGTCCGGCGCATCGATGCCGATGAAGACGTCGGGCTGCCACGAAAGCACCCGCGCGCGCAGGCGACGGCGCAGGCGCAGCAGCCGCGGCAGGTGCCGCAGCACTTCAGCAAGCCCCATCACCGCCAGTTCGGAGGCATCCGACCAGGCCTGGAAGCCGGCGGCGCGCATCGCATCGCCACCGATGCCGGCGAACTGCGCATCCGGAAACCGCACGCGCAGTTGCTCGATCAGGCCGGCGCCGAGCTGGTCGCCCGAGGCTTCGCCGGCGACGATCGCGATCCTCACGGGGCCACCGCCGCGACTCAGCGAAGCAGCGGCCGCTCGCCGCTGTCGATGAACTCGAGCAGCGCGCGCACGTCGTCGCTGGTGCCGGCCAGTTCCACCAGCTTGTCGCGCGCGTCGGCCAGTGGCGCGCCCGACACGTACACGGCGCGGTACGCGCGCTTGATCGTGGCGATGCGCTCAGCGTCGAAGCCGCGGCGCTTGAGTCCCTCGCCGTTGATGCCGCGAGGCCGGCCGTAGCCGTCCTGCGCCACCATGAGGAACGGCGGTACATCGCCGTTGACGAACGCGCCCATGCCGATAAACGCGTGCGCGCCGATCCGGCAGAACTGGTGGATGCCGACGAAGCCGCTGAGGATCACGTGGTCGCCGATCTCGACATGGCCGGCGAGGGTGGCGTTGTTGGAGAACACGCAGTGGTTGCCGACCGTGCAGTCATGCGCGACATGGGTGTAGGCGAGCAGCCAGTTGTCGTCGCCGATGCGGGTCACCCCGCCGCCGCCACCGGTGCCGCGGTTGATGGTGACGAATTCGCGGACCGTGTTGCGATCGCCGATCACCAGTTCGGAATGTTCGCCGCCGAACTTCTTGTCCTGCGGGTCGCCACCGATCGCGCAATGGCCGGCGAAGTGGTTGTCGCGCCCGATGCGGGTCGGGCCCTGCACGCTGCAGTGCGCCCCGATGTGGGTCCCGGCGCCGATCTCGACCCCGTCGCCGATGTAGCTGAAAGCGCCGACCCGGACCCCGCTGCCGAGCCGCGCTCCCGGCTCGATCACGGCAGTGCGATGGACGGACGCATCACTCATGACTCAGGCGTTGACCTCGGCGCACAGGATATCGGCACAGGCTACCTGTTCGCCGTCGACGCGGGCGATCCCCGAGTACAACGCCATGTTGCGGATCGTACGCTTCAGGATTACCTCCAGGTCGAGCCGGTCGCCGGGGACGACCATCTTGGAGAACTTCGCACTGTCGACCTTGACCAGGTAGTACAGCTTGTCGCCGCACGCGCTGGTGTCGATTTGCGCACCCTCGCGCTCGGCGGCCAGCGCCAGTTGCGACAACCGGGTCAGCAGTCCGCCGGCCTGGGCGAGCGCTTCGATCACCAGCACCCCCGGCATCACCGGGTGGCCGGGGAAGTGCCCCTGGAAGAACGGCTCGTTGGCGGTCACGTTCTTGTAGGCAAGCACGCGCTTGTTGGGCTGCAGTTCGATCACGCGGTCCACCAGCAGGAACGGATAGCGGTGCGGCAGCAGGGCGTGGATCGCCGGCACGTCGATCGGCTGTTTCAGGGCATTGGGCGGTTGCAGGGCATTGCTCATCGAGTTGATTATTCCTTTGCGCGGTTTCATCGCATTCACCGCACATGAACTGCGGACAATGCTCAGGTGTCGGGTCGGCCGGTGATGCGCCGGGCAAGCGCGTCGAGCTGCTTGAACCGAGCGGCGTTCCTGCGCCAGCTGCGATTGTCCATCAAGCCGGTACCCGATGAATACTCGCCGGGTTCGCGGATGGTGCTGCTGACCAGGCTCATCGCGGTGATCACCACCCGGTCGCAGATTTCGAGGTGACCAAGCACGCCGGCACCGCCGCCGATCAGGCAGTAACGACCGATGCGCGCGCTGCCGGCGACGGCCGCGCAGCCGGCCATGGCCGTGTGCGCGCCGATAAAGGCGTTGTGGCCGATCTGGATCTGGTTGTCGAGGCGGACGTCCGCTTCCAGCACGGTGTCCTCGATCGCGCCACGGTCGATGGTGGTGTTGGCACCGATCTCGCAGTCGTCCCCGATCACCACGCCGCCCAGCTGCGGCACCTTCAGCCAGCGTCCCGCATCCATCGCCAGGCCGAAACCGTCGGCGCCGAGCACGGCGCCCGGGTGGATCCGCACGCGCTGGCCCAGCCGCACGCGCACCACCAGGGTGACGCGGGCGACGAGCACGCTGGCGGCGCCGACCACGCAGTCCTCGCCAATCACGCAGCCGGGCCCGATCATCGCGCCGGCTTCGATCCGGCTGCGCGCGCCGATGCTCACCAACGGCCCCACATGGGCATCGTCGGCAACCACCGCACTGGGATCCACGACCGCAGTTGG
>DATHRJ010000281.1:0-4852 GCA_035465455.1 Lysobacter sp. | reverse complement strand
ACGGCACCCGTCCGTCCAGTGTCCGCGGCGGCGCCACCACCGGCAGGCCGCCGCGCCGGTGATTGCGCCGGCGGTCCGGTCCATGTAGCCCAAAGCCGTAGTTCCACGCCGGCTGCCAGCGCGGTTCGCCGCGGTCGGTGTCGCTGAGGTAGCTCGCGCCATCGGGTGTCAGGCACTCGTACAGCGGGGGCGGGGCGGTGACCACGACGACCCGGGTCGTCGTCGGCGCGGGTGCGGGCGCGGCCGGCGCCCTGGGCGCCGCAACCGCGCGCGCGGGCGGATCCTGCGGCCGCAGCATCGTGCGCGCTTCCTGGCGTTCGCCCTTGAGGCAGGGGCTGTCGCGCAACGTGAGCCGGCCGCGGTCGTCGGTGCAGCGGTAGATGGTGACCTCGGCGGCGTGGGTCGCCGCCGAAACCAGCACCAGGGCGAGCAGCACCCACGGGTAGCGTTGTCCGGACATGGTGGGATATTGCGCCCGGCGGCGATGCGGCGGAAGCCGCGGCGGTGCCGTCGTGGCGGCGACGTTCAGGCGTTGCCGTTGCGCGGATCCGCCCGCCGCGCCATCGCGGTGGCCCTGACGGCGACTGCCGCGCGCCGCGGTCATGGCCTCAGCACCGCCCCGCTGCGGGCATCGCGGATCGTGCTCGGCGCAGCCTGCCCGCCGGTTTCGCCCGGCGCGAGCGCATCGATGCGGGCGAGCAGTTCCGGTGCCAGATCGCCGCGCGCGTAGGCCGGCGGCTGGCCGCTGAGGTTGGCGCTGGTCGACACCAGCGGCCCGCCATGCGCCGCGGTCAATGCGACCACCAGCGGATGCGCGCTGACCCGGACGGCGACGCCGGCATGATCGCCGGTGACCCAGCGCGGCACCCGCGGCGTCGCCGGCACGACCCAGGTGCTGGGGCCCGGCCAACTCGCGAGCACCGCGTCGCGACGCGCGGCCGGCAGCGCGCCCCAGTCGAGCAGGCCGTCCAGTTGCTGCAGCGTGCCGGCGATCAGGATCAGGCCCTTGCCGACCTCGCGCTGCTTGAGCGCGAGCAGGCGCATGACCGCGGCCTCATCGAACGGGTCGCAACCCAGCCCCCAGACCGCCTCGGTCGGATAGGCGACGACGCCGCCGCGGCGCAGCGCGGCAACCACGTCTTCCAGTGCGGGTGGCGAATCCATCCCCGCATGTTACCGGCGGGCGCGGATGCCGGCAGGCACCCGCGCCACGACCATGGTCAGGCGGTGCGCGTGGTCGCGCGGTCGGCGGCGCCGGCCGGGGGCGTCGGCTTGGCAGCAGCGGTCTTGGCGGCCGCCTTCTTGGCCGCGGCTTTCTTGGCCGCGGTCTTCTTGGTGGCCTTCTTCACCGTCTTCTTCGCGGCCTTCTTCGCAGCCTTCTTCGCGACTTTCTTGGTCGCGGCGACCTTGGCCACCTTCTTGGCCGGCACTTTTTTCGCCGCCTTCTTGCCAAAGCCCTTGCGCATCGGCTTGCCGGTCTCGGCCATCATCGCGGTGACTTCCTCCAGGGTCAGCGACGCCGGATCGCGGTCCTTGGGGATGCGGCCGTTGAGCGTGCCGTCGCTGATGTACGGTCCGTAGCGGCCGTTGAGCACCTGGATGGCGCTGCCCTCGAACTGCTTGATGATGCGGTTGCGCGCGATCTCTTCCTTCTCCTCGATCAGCGCGACGGCGCGGTCGAGCTCGATCGTGTACGGGTCGTCCTCCTTCTTCAGTGAGGCGTACACGCTGCCGCGCTTGGCGAACGGGCCGAAGCGGCCGATGCCGACGCTGACGGGTTCGTCCTTGTCGGTGCCCAGCTGGCGCGGCATCTTGAACAGCTCCAGCGCATCCTCCAGGCCGATCGTGTGCATGCTCTGCCCCGGCCGCAGCGAAGCGAACGTCGGCTTGTCCTCGGCGTCCTCGGCGGTGCTGCCGATCGCCGCGTACGGGCCGAACCGGCCCAGGCGCACGCTGACCGGCTTGCCGGTCTTGGGATCGGTGCCCAGCTCGCGCGCACCGGTGGCCTGGTTGCGGTCGACCGACTCCTTCTTGTCCTCGACCAGTTCCTTGAACGGGGTCCAGAACCGCCGCATCAGCGGGATCCATTCCTCCTCGCCGCGCGAGACCGCGTCCAGCTCGTCCTCGAGCTTGGCGGTGAAGTCGTAGTCGACGTACTGGGTGAAGTGGCTGCTGAGGAAGTTGCTGACCGCGCGGCCGACGTCGGTCGGACGGAAACGGCGGCTCTCGAGCTCGACGTACTTGCGGAACAGCAACGTGGCGATGATCGACGCGTAGGTCGACGGCCGGCCGATGCCGTATTCCTCCAGGGTCTTGACCAGCGAGGCTTCCGAGAACCGCGGCGGCGGCTCGGTGAAGTGCTGGTCGGTGTGGATGCGTTCCAGCGGGATGCGGTCGCCGGTCTTCATCAGCGGCAGCTTGCGGCCCTCATCCTCCTCGTCCGCGGTCTTGGTGTCCTTGCCTTCCTCGTACACGGCCAGGAAGCCCGGATCGATCACGGTGGTGCCGGAGACGCGGAAGCTGTGCTCGCCGCCGGCGGCCAGGTCGACCGAGACGGTGTTGAGCGTGGCCGGGACCATCTGGGATGCGACCGCGCGCTTCCAGATCAGCTCGTACAGCCGCCGCGCATCGTCCTCCAGGAAGCGCGACACCTGCGACGGGGTACGCAGCGCCGAGGTCGGGCGCACCGCCTCATGGGCCTCCTGCGCGTTCTTGGACTTGGTCTTGTAGACGTTGGGCTGGTCCGGCAGCGCCCCGGTGCCGAAGTCGCGCGCGATCACGTCGCGGATCTCGCTCAGCGCCTCGGCCGACAGCGCCACCGAGTCGGTACGCATGTAGCTGATGAGGCCGACGGTGCCCTCGTCGCCACCGATGTCCACGCCTTCGTACAGCTTCTGCGCGACCTGCATCGTGCGCTTGGTGGTGAAGCCGAGCTTGCGCGCGGCCTCCTGCTGCAGCGTGGAGGTGGTGAACGGCGCCGCCGGGCGGCGCTTGCGCTCCTTGCTGGTGACGTCGGTGACCTGCAGCGCGCCGTTGGCGGCGGCCACGATCCGCTTGCGCGCGGTCTCGGCGGTCTCGCCATCGGTGATGGTGAACTGCTCGAACTTCTTGCCGTCCAGCTTGGTCAGGCGCGCGGTGAAGGTCTGGGTCGGGTGCAGGCACTCGGCCTCGATCGACCAGTACTCGCGCTTGATGAAGGCCTCGATCTCCTCCTCGCGCTCCACGATCATGCGCAGCGCCGGCGACTGCACGCGGCCGGCGGAGAGGCCGCGCTGGACCTTGCGCCACAGCACCGGCGACAGGTTGAAGCCGACCAGGTAGTCCAGCGCGCGGCGCGCCTGCTGGGCGTCGACCAGGTCGGCGGCGATCTCGCGCGGGTGCTCCATCGCCTCCTTGACCGCGCGCGGGGTGATCTCGGTGAACACCACCCGCTGCAGCGTGCGGTCCTTCAGCAGGCCGCGCTCGCGCAGGATCTCGGCGATGTGCCAGCTGATCGCCTCGCCCTCGCGATCCGGGTCGGTCGCCAGGAACAGGTGCTCGGCACCCTTGGCGGCCTTGGCGATCGCGTCGACGTGCTTCTCGTTCTTCTCGATCACCGCGTAGGTCATCGCGAAATCGGCATCCGGATCGACCGCGCCCTCCTTGGGAATGAGGTCGCGGACGTGGCCGTAGGACGCCAGGACGGTGAAGTCCTTGCCGAGGTATTTGTTGATCGTCTTGGCCTTGGCGGGCGACTCGACGATCAGGAGGTTCTTGGCCATGGAACGTGCTCCGCAGGCCGGGGGGCCATGCATGGGACCGCACCGGTCAGGTGCGCCAGGTGAAATGCTGCAAAGGCGACGCCCGCGGGATGAGCGCGGGCGTAGGGGTATCTTCTATAACTAGTGGAATCACGCGGAAGCCATGGCTGTCAAGCCCGGCGTCCGCGGCGGCCGGCGGAGACCGCGCTGGCGCAGGCTTTCAGTGCACCGGCTCGGGCTCGTCCTCGAACATCTGGGTCTCCATCCAGGCATAGGCCGCCTCCGAACCGGGCTGGTTGAACAGCACCATCAGCACCACCCACTTGAGGTCGTCCAGGTCCAGTTCGTCCTGGTCCAGCGCCATCGCGCGGTCGAGCACCAGTTCACGCTGGCCGGCGTCGAGCACCCGGTGCTGCTCCAGGAACAGCAGGAACCCGCGGCACTCGACATCCAGCTTCACCAGTTCGGGGCCGGCGTAGATGCGGGTCGGGCCGTTGGCGCGCGAGGCGCTGGCGCTGGGCCGCTGCACGGCCAGCGCGTCGAGCCATTCGAACGCCTTGTTGATCTCGGCGGGGCTGAAGCCTGCCTGGCCGAGTTCCTCGAACAGCGGGCCGCTGCGCAGCGAGTCGCGGTCGCGCACCAGGTCCGCGTCCTCGGTGAAATAGTGTTCGAACAGGTACAGCAGTACGTCCAGGATGCTCTCTTTCATTTCCCTCGGCCTGCGCCGCCAGCGGCGCGGTTGGAACTTGCAGACAGACTCCCGTTCAGCTTAGCGCTTGCGGTAGTACCGGCCGTGCTGTGTGGCCACGCGGCCGTCAAGCTCCATGAGCAGCAGCATGGAGGACAGCTTTGCGGGCGTCAATGCGGTGCGAGCGACCAGCTGATCCATAGCTGTGGGGTCATCACCGAGCGCTTTCCACAAGTTCTGGTAGTCGGGGTTGTTGCGCGCACCAGTTTCGCAGGCGGGCGGTGCGGGCCGTTCAGCCAGCGGATGGTGCGGTGCAACGTCCCCGTGGCCGTCTGAGTTGGGGGCAGCCAGGCGCCGGCGCAAGTCGTCGGCCAGGATGCCGGCCATCGGTGCCAGCGCGGCGATCACTTCCTGCGCCGACTCG
>DATHRJ010000280.1:0-3154 GCA_035465455.1 Lysobacter sp. | reverse complement strand
CGACCGATGCCATCAGCTTCGCGCTGTCCGTGGGTGCCGCCCGTGCTCTCAGTACAAAGGTTCGCATGCGTCTGGTCGCAGATTGGTGTTTCCGGCGCGGAACCCGCCGTCCGCCCACTGATTGTCCACGAATCCGACTGCCGCGGTAGGCGACGGATCAAAGGAAAAGGGGCCGGAAAAAGAGTCAGGTTCACGCCTGGTGCGCGCATCGCTGGTTGCGATTCGAAGCGACGTTCGGCCTCAGGTTCTCCGCATTCGCCCGATGGCCGATGCAAGTGTGGCGTCGGCGCTTCTGGGGAGTCGGAAGCTGAAGATCGTGCCCAGGTCGGAAGAAGCCACCTCGACCGTACCGCCATGGGCGCTGGCGATCTCGCGCACGATGAAGAGTCCTAGTCCGAGGCTGGACCCGGTCGGGTCTCCCGCCGCCCCGCGCACCAGCGGCTGGAACAGCGATTCGAGCTTCTCCGGGGGGATCTGCAGGCCCTGGTTATGAACTGCAACCACCACTTCGGCAGTAGTGTTCCCGCCCAGCGTCACGCGTACAGTAGTATCTGCGGCGCCGTACTTGATGGCATTGCTCATGAGATTGGACAGCGCCTGCGCCACGCGCTGTTCGTCCCAGCAGCCAGCCATGTCGCCTTCCTGGTCGAGTTCGATGCGGCTACCGGGGAAGGCTGCTTCCACTTCCCGCGCTATCCGCGTGCAGATGTCGTCCATTCGCACCTGTGTGGGATTCACCCGGAGCCCGCCTTCAACCCCGCTGCGTACGTAGTCGAGCAGATCGTCCAGGATGCTCTGGATTCTTTGACCGCCGCGCAAGATCCGGTTTGACGCGTCCCGCAACGGCGGGTGCTGATTGGCCACATGAAGCAGCGTCTGGGCCGAGCCGACGATGGTTCCCAGTGGTGTGCGAAGCTCGTGACTGAGCACACCCAGGAACAGATTGCGGCTGTCCGCTGCGGCCGCCGCGAACTGCAACAGCGTCTCCGCCAGGGCCTGGTCCATGGCTTCGTTGAAGCGGGTGAGTTCCTCCACCTGTGGCGGACCCAGCGTCGGCGAAGTCCTGAGCCATAGCCTGATCACCGAGGCTCTCAATGCCCGGTACTCCGCCGCTGTCTGGCTGACATCGAAACCGCTGGCCGCACGCAGTGCGCCGTGGGTCTCGGCGGCCTGGTCCGGTCCGTCCGTACCCGCGTGCGAGTGACCCTTGGATTTCTCCGCTCGTTCCCACTCGGTCTGCGGCACCTTCATGTCCGCCGCGATGGCGATGAGGATCTCGCCGATGTGGTCGCGCAGGGCTGCCCGATCCATGTCTTCCGCTGCCGGCCCCAACGTCCGCGCGAACGCCTCGCACTCGTCAACGATCAGCGCGTTGTTGGCGGCGATGAAATCCGACAGGCCGATGGCCATGGAGATAGTCCTCGATTTTTCAGGCGGTACAGTCGTCGATGTTACTGGTGCGCCGCACTTCGTGCCGCGCAGCGGCAATTCAGCCAGACACGAGCGCGCGCAACCACCAGCAACATGCTCGGCGGAAATGCGCGGGCCTGTTCCAGGCATCAGGTTCGGATATGGCTTGAAGCGGGCGAAATATTCGGGTCAAGGCGAAACACTGTCTGATGCCGTTGTGCGGGGAATCGCGGCCGTGACGCGCATCGCTGATGCCACCGACGCCGCGATCGCCAGCCCACTGACCACGCCCAGCGAGGCATTGCCCAGCACGGTCTCGGCGTGCGGGAACAGCTCCGCCACCGCACGTTGCACATACGGCGCCCGGGACATGCCGCCGGTGAGGTAGATGGTTTCCGGCTGGCGCTCCAGTTCGCCCTCGACGGTCCCCAGCAGGCTGCCCAGCGAGGAGAGAAACCGGCTGGCGGCTTCGTCGAGGGCGGCGGCGTCCACCGTTGCCTCCAGCCCAGGCTCGATGTAGTCCAGTTGCGCGCTTGCCACCGCGTGCTCGCTGAGGTGGATCTTGCTGCGCTCGACCGCGCGATTGAGGCGGATCGTGTTGCCCACGGCCTGCAGCCCGGCCAGGCGCGCATTGAACGGTGCCTCCACGTGCGCGAACGCGGTGCGCCTGAACGAGGCTTGCCGCTGCAGGTCGTGCACGGCTGCCGCCTCGTAGAACTGGTGCACCGGCGTCGGCGTGCTGCCCTTGCCGAACAGCGGCATGAAACGGCGCATGCTCAGTTCGATGTCGACGTCGGTGCCGCCCTGCGGCAGACCCCAGGAGCCCAGGATCCCGGGCGCTGCTGCGGGCCCGCCTACGTCGGCAACCGCGACGTCGGTGGTGCCGCCGCCGATGTCGACCACCAGCGTGCGCCGTTGCTGCGGCGACTGGCGGTGGAACCCCATCGCCGCGGCCGCGGGCTCCTCCAGGAACTCGACCGCTTCGAACCCGGCCGCATGCGCCGCGTCGGTCAGGATCTCGATCGCCTGCAGGCCGCCCGCCTCCCCCATCGAGCTGCGGAACTGCACCGGCCGGCCGAGCACCGCCGACCGGACCTGCGTGCCCAGCTGGCGGCTCGCGGTGGAGCGGATGTGGCCGAGGATGTGGGTGGCGATGCCGAGCAGGGTGTTGCGCGCACTGCCGTGCAGCCGGTAGCCCAGCATCGACTTGGGCGAAACCACCAGGTGGCCGCTGCCGCTGGCCACGTAGGCGTCGATCGCCTCCTCGCCATACAGCGCGTCCTGCAGATCGATCCCGGCGTCGACGGCCAGCAGGGCCTGCTCGGAACTCCAGCGCCGGCGCACGACCTTGATCGCCTCGCGCCGCAGCTCCTCGTCGGACCTGGTGCGGACGCCCGGCACCATCGCCAGCGCTTCCGCGCGCCGGTGCGCCGGCTCGGCCATGGCCAGCTGCCTGGCGGCCGATGCACGCGCGGCCGCGAGGTGCTGCTCGCGCCTGCTATCGGCCACGAGCCGTTCGACCTCGGCTTCGAGCTGGGGCGTGAGTTCAAAATCGCGCACGTCCGGCAGCTTTAGCGGGAAGAACACCGTGGTGCGGAACTGGTGCTCTTCGCCGAAGCGGATCAGCTCGAGCTTGCCGTCCAGCAGCGCACCGGCGGCCGAGTAGCTCGTTCCAAAGTCGATGCCGATCCGCATGCTGCTGGTTCCGAATGGTTTGCGCGGCGACGAGGCGGCACGCAGTTGC
>DATHRJ010000279.1:0-13038 GCA_035465455.1 Lysobacter sp. | reverse complement strand
GAGAAGCTCTGAAATGGACTGATAGAGCGCTTGCACATGTTCCTGCCAAGAACACATGCGTGCCTTCTGCTTTGAATCGTCAGCAGGCGCCTTGACAGTCGAAAGAAACTTTTGAAATTCCTTGTTAGCCACACGTTTCTCCAGTCCATACCTAAACCCCAACAGGATTCGGCTTCTCCGCATCAATTCGATACTGCTTGATAGCCCGAGCCACATCCTTCCCCGTCATCTTCCCTTCCGCCGCCAGCGCCGCGATCGCCGCATGCCCGATATGGAACCGGTCCACCTCGAAATGCCTACGCAGATTCGCACGGGTATCCGAGCGGCCGAATCCGTCGGTGCCGAGCACCGTATACCGCATCGGCACGTAGGCGCGGATCTGTTCGGCGTAGGTGCGCACGTAGTCGGTGGCGACGATCGCCGGGCCCTGGCGGCCTTCCAGCAGCTGCGTCACGTACGGCTTGCGCGGGGTCTTGGCTTCCGGGTGCAGGCGGTTAAAGCGCTCGGCGTCGATGCCGTCGCGGGCGAGCTCGTTGAAGCTGGGGCAGCTCCAGATATCGGCGCTGACGCCGAAGTCCTTGTCCAGCAGTTCGGCGGCGGCAATCGCCTCGCGCAGGATCGTGCCGCTGCCCATCAGCTGCACGCGGTGGTCGGTCTTCTTCGGCTTGCCGGCGTCCTTGAGCAGGTACATGCCCTTGACGATGCCTTCGGCGCTGCCTTCGGGCATCTCCGGGTGGCTGTAGTTCTCGTTCATCAGGGTGACGTAGTAGTACTCGTCCACCTGCTCGGCCAGCATGCGCTGCATGCCGTGCTGGATGATCACCACCATCTCGTAGCTGAAGGTCGGGTCGTAGCTGCGGCAGTTCGGGATCAGCCCGGCCTGGACCATGCTGTGGCCGTCCTCGTGCTGCAGGCCTTCGCCGTTGAGCGTGGTGCGCCCGGCGGTGGCGCCCAGCAGGAACCCGCGCGAGCGCATGTCGGCGGCCTGCCATGCGCTGTCGCCGATGCGCTGGAAGCCGAACATCGAGTAGTAGATGTAGAACGGCAGCATCTGCAGGTCGTTGACGCTGTAGCTGGTGGCCGCGGCCATCCAGCTGGCGAACGCGCCGGCCTCGGTGATGCCCTCTTCCAGCACCTGCCCGGCCTGGTCCTCGCGGTAGTACATCAGCTGGTCGCGGTCGACCGGCTTGTACTTCTGCCCGTGCGGGGAATAGATGCCCAGCTGGCGGAACAGGCCTTCCATGCCGAACGTACGCGCCTCGTCGGCGACGATCGGCACGCAGCGCGGGCCGACCTGCTTGTCGCGCAGGGTGATGTTGAGCATCTGCACGAACGCCATGGTGGTGCTGATCTCGCGCTCGCCGGTGGCCTTGAGCAGGCGCTCGTAGGTTTCCAGCTTCGGCACTTCCAGCGACGTGGTCGACTTGCGGCGGCGCTGCGGCAGGTGGCCGCCGAGCGCGCGGCGGCGCTCCATCATGTATTCGACTTCCGGCGAGTCCTTGCCCGGATGGAAGAACGGCACCGCGCCGTCCTTGAGCTGGTCGTCGCTGACCGGCACGTTGAAGCGGTCGCGGAACAGCCGCACCGCGTCGTCGTCCATCTTCTTGGTGCCGTGGGTCGGGTTGAGCGACTCGCCGGCCGCGCCCATGCCGTAACCCTTGACGGTCTTGGCCAGGATCACGGTCGGCATGCCCTGGCACTTCACCGCCTGGTCGTAGGCGGCGTAGACCTTGTGCGGGTCGTGGCCGCCGCGGTTGAGGCGCCAGATGTCGTCATCGGACAGGTTGGCGACCAGCGCCGCGGTCTCCGGGTACTTGCCGAAGAAGTTGTCGCGGGTGTACTTGCCGCCGAACGCCTTGCAGTTCTGGTACTCGCCGTCGACGGTTTCCATCATCAGCTGGCGCAGCTTGCCGGTGGTGTCGCGGGCCAGCAGCGGATCCCAGTAGCTGCCCCAGACGGTCTTGATGACGTTCCAGCCGGCGCCGCGGAAGCTGCCTTCCAGCTCCTGGATGATCTTGCCGTTGCCGCGCACCGGGCCGTCGAGGCGCTGCAGGTTGCAGTTGATGACGAAGATCAGGTTGTCCAGGCCTTCGCGGCCGGCGACCGAGATCGCGCCGAGCGATTCGGGCTCGTCGGTCTCGCCATCGCCCAGGAAGCACCAGACCTTGCGGTCGGTCTTGGGGATCAGGCCGCGGCCTTCCAGGTACTTCCAGTTGCGCGCCTGGTAGATCGCCGCCAGCGGGCCCAGGCCCATGCTGACGGTGGCGGTCTGCCAGTAATCGGGCATCAGCCACGGGTGCGGGTAGGAGCTCAGGCCGCGGCCTTCGGTCTCCATGCGGAAGTTGTCGAGCTGGTCCTCGCTGATGCGGCCTTCCAGGAACGAGCGCGCGTAGATGCCCGGCGAGCTGTGGCCCTGGATGTAGAGCAGGTCGCCGGGGTGGTCCTCGGAAGGCGCGCGCCAGACGTGGTTGAAGCCGACGTCGTACAGCGTGGCGCCGGAGGCGAAGCTGGCGATGTGGCCGCCCAGGTCGCCGGGCTTGCGGTTGGCGCGCACCACCATCGCCAGCGCGTTCCAGCGGATCAGCGAGCGGATGCGCCATTCCATCGCGGCGTCGCCGGGGCTCTTGGCCTCCAGGTGCGGCGGGATGGTGTTGATGTATTCGGTAGTCGGCTGGAACGGGAGGTGCGCGCCGGCGCGACGGCTGACCTCGACCATGGATTCCAGCAGGTGGTGGGCGCGTTCGGGGCCGTCGCGGCTGATGACCGCGCTGACCGACTCGACCCACTCCTGGGTCTCGGTGGGGTCCGGATCGTTGGCCATCAGGTCGGCAAGGGGGTTGTCGTTGGCGGTCATGGTTCTCGCGGCCCCGTGGCCGCGCCTCGTGTCTGGGGGTCGGATCTGACCATCAAGTCTAGCAGTGGGCGGTCGGGCCTCTCGACGGGGCGCGAGCCACCTGCGGCGGGGCTTGCGCGGATGCTGCGGCGTGGCGGCGCGGCAGCATGAACGGGCGCCTGATGCCGGGGCTGAACCGGTCGCCCGCGCGATGGTTGCCCCGGCCACGCGTAGCGCGGATGATCGGCGGCTCGGGGGCAAGCAGGGCGCGCAATGCGTCCCGCGTTCACCGCACGCCAGTTCCGGCGGCAGGCGAAAACTCCCGATGCAGTCCACCATCCCCGATTTCAATTTTGTCGCGCCGCGCCGCCTGGCGGCGTTGATGCTGGCGATCGTGGTGATCGTGGTCGCGCCGTTCATGGTGCTGCGCCTGGCGACCGAGCGCAGCCTTGAGGCCGCCTACCGGGTCAGCCAGGCGTTGGCGGTCGAGAAGTCGGTGCATGCGCTGAGCTATGAGGTGACCAACATCGAGGCGGCGGCGCTGGCATTGGCCACGGGCATCGACACCCCGCAGGTGCGCGCGCGCATCGCCGCGAGTTCCGCCAACCTGGGCCCGGCGCTGGACGAGATCGCCAAACTCACGCGCGACAACCCCGAGCAGCAGGTGCGCGTGGGCGCGTTGCAGGCGCGCATGGAGCGCCGGCGCGAACTGAGCGACCAGATCATCAACGCCAACGACGACACCCAGCGCGAGGCCGCGCTGGCGCTGGTCAGCCAGGTGCCGGTGCGCAACCTGTCGTCGGAGATCATCGCCGCCGAACGCGCGTCGCTGGCCGAGCGCATCACCGATGCGCGCCGGCTCGCGCTGCAGGCAAGCACCCTGACCTGGGCGGCGATGTTCGGCCAGTTGCTGCTGCTGGGACTGATGCTGTATTTCTCGCGCCGCCAGGTCGCGCGGCGTATCGAGGCCGAGCGCGAGTCGCAGCGCGCCAGCGCGCGCGCCCAGGCGGTGCTGCAGACCGTGCGCGAACCGATCGTGCTGGCCGACGGACAGCTGCGCGTGGTGATGCACAACACCGCGTTCTCGGAGCTGTACCGCGTCGGTGCCGACATCAACGGCACGCCGCTGGCCGAGCTCGGCAAGGGCGAGTGGTCGGACGCGGGGGTCCTGCAGCGCATCACCGACGTAATGGTGCACGGCCGCGAGCTGTGGGATTTCGAGCAGTCGCAGCGCTCGGACGATGGCAGCGAGCGCATCGTGCTGATCAATGCGCGGCGCATGCCGTTGCCTGGTCGCGACGATTCCGTGGCGCTGATCACCGCCAGCGACATCACTGCGCAGAAGGCCACCGAACAGCGCGTCAACGAGCTCAACCGCCAGCTGGAGGGCAAGATCGAACTGGTGTCGGAGGTCAACCGCGAGCTGGAGGCCTTCAGTTATTCGGTGTCCCACGACCTGCGCGCGCCGCTGCGGCACATCGCCGGGTTCGCCGACAAGCTCGGCCGCCAGCTCGGCGACGGCATCGACGAGAAGAGCGTGCATTACCTCGACGTGATCGGCAGCTCGGCCAAGCGCATGGCATCGCTGATCGATGACCTGCTGGTGTACTCGCGCCTGGGCCGCAGCGCGCTGCGCCTGCAGACCATCGACATGCAGTCGATGGTCGCCGAGACCCGGGCGATGATCGACGCCAACGCGATGAGCGATGCGCCCGGGCGCCAGATCGAATGGCGCGTGGGTCCGCTGCCGGTGCTGGTGGCCGACGACAACATGATGCGCCAGGTGTGGCAGAACCTGCTGGACAACGCGGTCAAGTACAGCGCGCGCCAGGAGCGCGCGGTGATCACGGTCGATCACCATTACGCGCCCGACGGCAGCCACCGCTTCAGCGTCGGCGATAATGGCGCCGGCTTCGACATGGCGTACGCGGGCAAGCTGTTCGGCGTGTTCCAGCGCCTGCACAAGGTCAGCGAATACGCCGGCACCGGCATCGGCCTGGCCAGCGTGCGCCGCGTGCTGGCGCGCCACCGCGGCCGCATCTGGGCCGAGTCCGAACCCGATCAGGGCGCCACCTTCCATTTCAGTCTTCCCGCCACCACCGACCAGCAACCCGAAGAGGCCCTCGCATGAATCCGATCCGCACCATCCTGCTGGCCGAGGACAGCCCGGCCGACGCCGAAATGGCGATCGACGCGCTGCGCGATGCCAACCTGGTCAATCCGATCGTGCACGTCGAGGACGGCGTGGAGGCGATGGACTACCTGCTGCGCCGCGGCGCGTTCGTCAATCGCGAAGCGGGCAACCCGTCGGTGCTGCTGCTGGACATCAAGATGCCGCGCATGGACGGGCTGGAGGTGCTGCAACTGCTGCGCGCCGACGAGAGCCTGCGGCGCATCCCGGTGGTGATCCTGTCGTCCTCGCGCGAGGAGGCCGACCTCGCCCGCAGCTGGGACCTGGGCGTCAACGCGTACGTGGTCAAGCCGGTCGACACCGGCCAGTTCTTCGAGGCGGTGAAGACGCTCGGCAAGTTCTGGGCGGTGTTCAACGAGGCGCCGCAACCGACATGAGCGCGATGCTGGACAACTCGGCGCGCTGGCGGATCCTGCTGGTGGACGACAGCGAGGACGACGCGGAGCTGGTCGCGATCGAACTGGCGCAGGCCGGCATCGACGCCGACCTGCGCTGCGTCGACAGCGAAGTGCTGCTGCTGGATGCGCTGGCGAAGTTCGCCCCGCAGCTGGTGCTGTCGGACATGCGCATGCCGGGGTTCTCCGGCCTGCGCGCGATCGAACTGGTGCGCGCGCATTCACCCGGCGCTTGGTTCGTGTTCCTCAGCGGCGATGGTGGCGAGACCCCGCAGGTGGACGCCGGGCAACCGGCCCCCGACGCGCGTTTGTCGAAGGATGACCTGGACAGACTGCCGGCGCTGGTGCGCGGCCTGTTGGACGCCAGCGAGACGCGCACCGAGTAGCGTTGCTCTTGCCCCCTCCCCTGTTTTACGGGGGAGGGCTGGGGTGGGGGCGCGCGAAACTCGTGCGCGACGAAACGCCCGCTGCCAAGGCGTCTCACCCCCGCCGACCAGAACCAATCAGGGCCAAGCGTTCATCCCCGTCCGCTACGCCGGCGGGATAATCCGTCCATGGCTTTGCAGGACTTCCACCCCGCGGTTGCTGCCTGGTTCGCCGCTGCATTCCCGGCACCGACGCAGGCGCAGGTGCTGGCGTGGCCGGCGATCGCGTCGGGGCGCAACACCCTGGTCGCGGCGCCGACCGGATCGGGCAAGACCCTCACCGCGTTCATGGCCGCGATCGACGCGCTGGTGCGCGAGGGGCTCGCCTCGCCGGAGGGCCTGCCCGACGCCACGACCGTCGTCTACGTCTCGCCGCTGAAGGCGCTGTCCAACGACATCCACATCAACCTGGAGGCGCCGCTGGCCGGCATCCGCGCCGAGCTGGCGCGCCAGGGCCTGGCCGATGTCGAGATCCGCACCGCGGTGCGCACCGGCGACACCCCGCAATCGGAACGCGCGCGCCTGCGGCGGACGCCGCCGCACATCCTGGTGACCACGCCCGAGTCGCTGTACGTGCTGCTGGGCTCCGAGTCCGGGCGCGCGATGCTGGCCAGCACGCGCTCGGTGATCGTCGACGAGATCCACGCGGTCGCGGCGAGCAAGCGCGGCAGCCATCTGTCGTTGACGCTGGAGCGGCTGGAGGCGCTGTGCGGGCGCCGGCTCACGCGCATCGGCCTGTCGGCGACGCAGAAGCCGATCCTCGATGTCGCGCGGTTCCTCGTTGGCGCTGCCGCGGTCGACGCGCACGGCACGCCCGACTGCGCGATCGTCGACATCGGCTACGCCAAGCAGCGCGACCTCGCGCTGGAAATCCCGCCGGTGCCGCTGCAGGCGGTGATGTCCAACGAACAGTGGGAGCTGGTGTACAAGCGGTTGGCCGAGCTGGTCGAGGCGCACCGGACCACGCTGGTGTTCGTCAACACGCGGCGCATGGCCGAGCGCGCGGCCAAGAATCTCGCCGACATCCTCGGCAAGGACGCGGTCGCCGCGCACCACGGCAGCCTGGCCAAGGAGCTGCGGCTGGACGCGGAGCAGCGGCTCAAGCGCGGCGAACTGCGCGTGCTGGTCGCGACCGCATCGCTCGAGTTGGGCATCGACATCGGCGACGTGGATCTGGTGTGCCAGCTCGGCTCGCCGCGCGCGATCGCCGCGTTCCTGCAGCGCGTCGGCCGCGCCGGGCACGAGGTCGGCGGCGTGCCGAAGGGCCGGCTGTTCCCGCAGTCGCGCGACGACCTGGTCGAGTGCGTGGCGCTGCTGGACTGCGTGCGCCGCGGCGAACTGGATGCACTGAAGATTCCGCCGGCGCCGCTGGACGTGCTGTCGCAGCAGATCGTGGCCGAAGTCGCGACCACCGAGTGGGACGAGGACGCGCTGTACGCGCTGGTGCGGCGCGCGTGGCCGTACGCGCAACTGCCGCGCAAGGATTTCGATGCGCTGGTACGGATGCTCGCCGACGGCTTCACCACCCGCCGCGGCCCGCGAGCCGGCTACCTGCACCGCGACGCGGTCGGCCGCCGCCTGCGCGGCCGCCGCAACGCGCGCATGACCGCGCTGCTGTCGGGCGGCACGATCCCCGACACCGGCGACTACGCGGTGGTGCTGGAGCCGCAGGCGTTCACGATCGGCAACGTCAACGAGGACTTCGCGATCGAGTCGATGGCCGGCGACATCTTCCAGCTCGGCAACGCGAGCTACCGGGTGCTGCGGATCGAACCCGGCCGCGTGCGCGTGGAGGATGCGCAGGGCCTGCCGCCGACGATTCCGTTCTGGCTGGGCGAGGCGCCGGGACGCACGGACGAACTGTCGTTCGGCGTATCGCGGTTGCGGGCCGAGGTCGCATCGCGGCTTCAGCCCCCTCTCCCTCCGGGAGAGGGTTGGGGTGAGGGTGCGGAGCACGGTGCCGGTGAAAACGACGCAGTTGCTTCGAACACGCATGGGTCGCCCCAGGCCCGTGGAGCACGTCCCGAAACCGAACCCTCACCCTCGGTCCCTCTCCCGGCGGGAGAGGGAAGCAGAGCCTCGGCCCCACGCGAGGGAAGCGACGGCTCGCCGCATGAGGCAGGCAAGGCACTGGCCTGGCTCACCAACGAACTCAACCTCAGCCACGAAGCGGCGATGCAGCTGATCGACTACTTCAGCCGCCAGACCCAGGCGCTGGGGCTGATGCCGACCCAGGACACGCTGGTGATCGAGCGCTTCTTCGACGAGTCCGGCGGCACCCAGCTGGTGATCCACACCCCGTATGGCAGCCGCATCAACCGCGCGTGGGGGCTGGCGCTGCGCAAGCGCTTCTGCCGCAAGTTCAACTTCGAATTGCAGGCCGCCGCGACCGAGGATGCGATCGTGCTGTCGCTGTCGACCAGCCACAGTTTTCCGCTGATCGAGGTCGCCGGTTACCTGCATTCCAACTCCGCATGCGACGTCCTGGTGCAGGCGCTGCTCGACGCGCCGCTGTTCGGCGTGCGCTGGCGCTGGAACGCGACCACCGCGCTGGCCTTGCCGCGTTTCAGTGGCGGCAAGAAAGTCGCGCCGCAACTGCAGCGCATGCGCAGCGAGGACCTGCTGGCGACGGTGTTCCCGGACCAGGTCGCGTGCGCGGAAAACCTGGTCGGCGAGCGCGAGGTGCCCGACCACCCGCTGGTCGCGCAGACGCTGGACGACTGCCTGCATGAGGCGATGGATGCCGAGGGCTGGCTGGCGCTGTTGCGCAGGCTGGAGCGCGGCGAGATCCGGATCGTCGCGCGCGACCTCACCGCGCCGTCGCCGTTCGCGGCCGAGGCGCTCAACGCCAAGCCGTACGCGTTCCTCGATGACGCGCCGCTGGAGGAGCGCCGCACCCAGGCGGTGATGAGCCGGCGCTATGCCGATGCCGACAGCGCCGACGACCTGGGCCGGCTCGACCCGGAGGCGATCGAAGCGGTGCGCGCCGAAGCGTGGCCGGAGGCGCGCGATGCCGACGAGATGCATGAGGCGTTGATGGGGCTGGGGTGCATCACCGGCAGTGAGGCCCAGGCGAATCCGTCGTGGTGCGGATATCTGCAACAGCTCGCGGCCTCCGGACGGGCGGCACGGCTGAGCCCCTCTCCCTCCGGGAGAGAGGGGCTTGAGAACGATGCGGGCCTGTGGGTCGCGGCCGAGCGCCTGCCGCAACTGCAGGCACTGCTGCCCGAGGCCAGCTGGCAGCCACCGATCGCCGCGCCCGCCGAATTCGCCGCGCAGCCGTGGAGCCGCGAGGACGCCGCGGTGGAACTGGTGCGCTCGCGCCTGACCGGGCTGGGGCCGACGCCGGCCGCCGCGCTCGCCACAACGCTGCACCTGCCGCGGGCCGACATCGACCTGGCGCTGCTGCGCCTGGAGGGCGAGGGCTACGTCATGCGCGGGCGCTTCACCGCGCTGGCGACCACCGGCAACGGCGCCGAGGAATGGTGCGAGCGCCACCTGCTCGCGCGCATCCACCGCTACACGATCGGCCGCCTGCGGCGCGAGATCGAGCCGGTGGAGCCGCGCGACTTCATGCGCTTCCTGCTCGACTGGCAGCACGTCTCGCCGGCCGCGCGCCTGAGCGGGCCCGACGCGCTGGCCGGGGTGCTCGCGCAGCTGGAAGGGTTCGAGGCGCCCGCGGCGGCGTGGGAAGGCGAAATCCTCCCGGCGCGGATTGCCGACTATTCGATCTCGTGGCTAGACGACCTGTGCACCGCCGGCCGCGTCGCCTGGGCACGCCTGCGTGCGGCCGCGCCGTCCGACAGCGCCAACGCGCGCGCCGCGCCGGTGCGCGCGACCCCGATCGTGCTGTTGCCGCGCCGGCAGCTGGCGCTGTGGTCGCGGCTGGTCGCCGGCCGCAATGAGGACGAACCGGCGCTCAGCTCGCGCGCGCAGCGGGTCGCCGGATACCTGGAGATGCACGGCGCATCGTTCTTCGACGAGATGGTCGCCGGCGCGCACCTGCTGCGCACCGAACTGGAGGACGCGCTGGCCGAACTGGTCGCGCGCGGGCGCGTGCACTGCGACAGCTTCGCCGGCCTGCGCGCGCTGCTGGTGCCGAGCGCGAAGCGGCCGTCGCCGTTCGCACGTCGCGGCCGCCGCACGATGCTGCTGGGGATCGAGGATGCGGGGCGCTGGACGTTGATGCGTCGCGTCGATCCGGCGCCGTGCACGGTGCCCGCAGCAGGCGCGTCGAACGCGGCACTGGGCGCCGAGGACATCGAGCACATCGCGCGCACCCTGCTGCGGCGTTACGGCGTGGTCAGCTGGCGCCTGCTCGAGCGCGAAGCGGCGTGGCTGCCGCCGTGGCGCCAGTTGCTGCGGGTCTACCACCGGCTCGAGGCGCGCGGCGAGATCCGCGGCGGCCGTTTCATCGCCGGGCTGTCGGGCGAGCAGTTCGCGCTGCCCGAGGCGATCGGCGCGCTGCGCCAGGTGCGCAAGCGCGCGCCCGATGGCGCGCTGCTGAGCCTGTCGGCGCTGGATCCGCTGAACCTGGTCGGCACGGTGCTGCCCGGTGCGAAGGTGCCGCGCGTGCTCGGCGCACGCGTGCTGCTGCGCGACGGCGTGCCGCTGGCGACGCTGGTGGCCGGTCAGGTGGAGTTCGTCGCGACGCTCACCGCGGGCGAGCAGCGCGTGGTGCGCAAGGCGCTGCTGCGCGAGCCGGAGTCGGCGCTGGTGGCCGCGCCGCGCATCGCGCCGGGCGAGGTTGCCCCACCCCAGCCGCCGTAGCCCGGGTAAGCAAAGCGCACCCGGGAGCGCGCAGAGGTCGTGCCGGAGCGCCGAGACCCCGGGTGCGCTGCGCTTACCCGGGCTACAGGAGTTTTGCGTTGCGTTACCCGCTCAGCTCCCGCGCGAGCGGATCTGCGCGTCGACCGCGGCGATCGCGGTCATGTTGACCACGCGCCTCGGGGTCGAGGCCGGGGTCAGGATGTGTGCCGGCTTGTCCAGGCCCATCAGGATCGGGCCGATCGCCACGCCTTCGGTCATCACCCGGATCATGTTGTAGGTGATGTTGGCCGCGTCCAGGTTCGGCATCACGAACAGGTTGGCGCGGCCCTTGAGCCGGGTGTTGGGGAAGATGCGGTGGCGCAGCTCGTCGTCCCACGCGGTGTCGGCCATCATCTCGCCGTCGACCTCCAGCTGCGGCATCCGCTGGCGGATGATCTGGTAGGCCGCGCGCATCTTGGCCGCGCTCGGATCGTCGTGGCTGCCGAAGTTGGAATGCGACAGCAGCGCGACCTTGGGTTCCACGCCGAACAGCTTGAGCCGGTAGCTGGCCTGCAGCGTCGCCTCGGCGATCTGCTCGGCGCTGGGGTCCATCTGCACGTGGGTGTCCAGGAAGAACCATGCGCCGTGGTCGTTGATCACCCCGGTCATTGCCGAGGTGCCGTGCACGCCGCGGTCGAAGTCGAACACGCTGCGCAGGTAGCCGAGTTTCTTGTGGAAGCGCCCGACCAGGCCGCAGATCATCGCGTCGGCCTCGCCACGCTCGACCATCAGCGCGGCGATCAGCGTCGGCCGCGAACGCATCAGGTTCTTGGCCGCGTCCGGGGTCACCCCGCGACGCTCGGTCAGCGCGTGGTACTGCTGCCAGTAGTCGTGGAAGCGCGGGTCGTCGTTGATGTTGGTGACTTCGAAATCCACGCCCGGCCGCATGCGCAGGCCGAGCCGTTCGATGCGCGCGTCGATCACCTCGGGCCGCCCGATCAGGATCGGGAACGCGAGCTTTTCGTCGATCACGGTCTGCACCGCGCGCAGTACCGTGTGCTCCTCGCCCTCGGCATAGACCACGCGCTTGCGATCGAAGCGCGCGCGGTCGTACACCGGCTTCATCAGCAGCCCGGTGCGGTAGATGAACTGCGCGAGCTTCTCCTCGTACACCTGCATGTCGTGGATCGGGCGCGTGGCGACGCCGGACTCCATTGCCGCCTTCGCCACCGCCGGCGCCAGCATCACCAGCAGCCGCGGATCGAACGGCCGCGGGATCAGGTATTCGGGGCCGAACGTGGGGATCTCGCTGCCGTAGGCGCTGGCGAGGTCGCCGGCTTCCATGCGCGCCAGTTGCGCGATCGCGCGCACGCAGGCGAGCTTCATCGCCTCGTTGATCTGGGTGGCGCCGACGTCGAGCGCGCCACGGAAGATGTACGGGAAGCACAGCGCGTTGTTGACCTGGTTGGGGTAGTCCGAACGCCCGGTCGCGATGATGCAGTCCGGCCGCACCGCCTTGGCCTCCTCCGGCAGGATCTCCGGGTACGGATTGGCCAGCGCCAGGATCACCGGGCTCGGCGCCATCGTCTTGACCATCTCGGCCGTGAGCACGCCGCCGGCCGACAGGCCCAGGAAGATGTCGGCGCCGTCGACGATGTCGGCCAGCGTGCGCTTCTGGGTGTCGCGCGCGTAGCGGGCCTTGTCGGGGTCCAGGCCGGGACGGCCGCTGTAGAGCACGCCGTCGCGGTCGACCGCCAGGATGTGCTCGGGCTTCATGCCCAGCGCGACCAGCATGTCCAGGCAGGCGATGCCGGCCGCGCCGGCGCCGGCAGTGGCGAGCTTGACCTCGGCGATGTCCTTGCCGACGATTTCCAGCGCGTTGAAGATCGCCGCGCCGACGATGATCGCGGTGCCGTGCTGGTCGTCGTGGAACACCGGGATCTTCATCCGCTCGCGCAGCTTGCGCTCGACGATGAAGCACTCCGGCGCCTTGATGTCTTCCAGGTTGATGCCGCCGAACGTCGGCTCGAGGCTGGCGATGATCTCCACCAGCTTGTCGGGGTCGCGCTCGTCGATCTCGATGTCGAACACGTCGATGCCGGCGAACTTCTGGAACAGGATGCCCTTGCCTTCCATTACCGGCTTGCCCGCGAGCGGGCCGATGTCGCCCAGGCCGAGCACCGCGGTGCCGTTCGTCACCACGCCCACCAGGTTGCCGCGCGAGGTGTATTCGGCCGCCAGCGACGGATCCTCCTGGATCGCCAGGCAGGCATAGGCGACGCCGGGCGAGTACGCCAGCGAGAGGTCCCGCTGGGTGCTGAACGGCTTGGTGGCGGTGATGGCGAGCTTCCCGCGGGGGGAGCGGGAATGGTACTCGAGCGCATCGTGTTCGTAGTTCATGGGAAGTACCCCCGGTTGGACCAGCAGCCCCCAATCTATCCCGGG
>DATHRJ010000278.1:0-2165 GCA_035465455.1 Lysobacter sp. | reverse complement strand
GCGCCGCGGCGCACGCCAGCGGGTTGCCGGTGTAACTGTGCGAGTGCAGGAACGCGCGCTCGCGCGAGTCGTCGAGGAAGCCGTCATACAGCTCCTGGGTGGCCAGCACCGCCGCCAGCGGCAATGCGCCCCCGGTCAGTCCCTTCGACAGGCACAGCAGGTCGGGCATCACCGCGCTCTGCTCGCAGGCGAACATCGTGCCGGTGCGGCCGAAGCCGACCGCGATCTCGTCGGCGATCAGGAACACGCCGTGCACGTCGCACAGTTCCCGCGCACGCTTCAGGTAGACGGGGTCGTGCATGCGCATGCCACCGGCGCACTGCACGCGCGGCTCCAGGATCAGCGCGCAGATTTCGCCGGAATGGTGGTCCAGAAGCCGCGCCAGGGCATCTGCGGCCTCTTCGGCGCGGTCGGCCGCGGATTGGCCCGGCTGCGCGAGGTAGGCATCCGGGGAGGGCGCGAACAGCGCCTCGGCCAGCAGCGGGGCATAGACCCGCCGGTACAGCGGAATGTCGCCGACCGCGAGCGCGCCGAGCGTTTCGCCATGATAGCCACCTTCCAGCGCGACGAATTTCGTGCGACGCGATTCGCCCCGGTTGTGGAACCAGTGGAACGCCATCTTCAGCGCCACCTCGACCCCGGCCGAGCCGTTGTCGGCGTAGAACACCTTGGCCAGCGGCGCGCGGCCCCGCTGGCGCGGCGCCAGCGCCAGCAGGCGTTCGGCCAGCTCGACCGCCGGCTCGTGCGAGCAACCCGCCAGCAGCACGTGTTCCAGCGTCCGCGCCTGGCGGGCGATTGCCTCGGCAATCCGCGGTTCGGCATGGCCGAACAGGTTGGTCCACCAGCTGCTGATCGCATCCAGGTAGTGCCGTCCGTCCTGTCCGATCAGCCACGCGCCCTCGCCGCGCGCGATCGGAAGCAGCGGCAGGGTGTCGGGGTGCTCGCGCATCTGCGTGCACGGGTGCCAAAGCACGGCAAGGTCGCGCCTGCGCCAGTGTTCGGCAGCCTGTGCGCCGGCCGGCGCGGCGGGCTCTGCTAGCATCGCGGGATCATGAATTTTCTTCTGCATCCAACCATTATCGCGCCTGCGCGCGCGCCGGGTGCCGGCAGCGGTGCCAGCCGATGACCCGCCGGCTGCCGATCATCCATCGCATCACCGACGATGGCGACGCCGGCCCCTACCGGCGCGAGCGCCTCGACCTGGAGTTCAGCAACGGCGAACGGCGCCAGTTCCAGCGCCTGCACGGCCGCGGCCATGGCGCGGTGGTGGTGGTGCCGATGCTGGATGCCGACACCGTGCTGCTGGTGCGCGAATACGCCGCGGGCATGCACCGCTACGAGCTGGGACTGGTCAAGGGCCAGATCGACGCGGGCGAGACGCCGCTGCAGGCTGCCGATCGCGAGTTGAAGGAAGAGGCCGGCTATGGCGCCCGCTCGCTGGTCGAGCTGCGCGAGTTGAGCCTGGCGCCGACGTACATGAGCCATAGCGCCCACCTGGTACTGGCCAGGGATCTCTACCCCGAGCAGCTGCCCGGCGATGAGCCCGAGCCGCTCGAACTGGTGCCGTGGCCAATCGGTAGCCTGCACGAGCTGATCCTGCGTGAGGAGTTCTCCGAAGGCCGCAGCATTGCCGCGCTGTTCATCGCCCGCGAATGGCTGCGCGAGCATCAATGAGCAGCGCTGCCTTATCGTTAGACGACAATCGCCGTCACCTTCCGCGGCATCCGTTGTCGACACCAGCCAGGATGGGCCGCACCCGGAGTAGCAATGAAGATCAGTGAACAACTGCGCGAAGGTGCCATCGCCATCGCCCGGGATGCCGCCTCGGCGATCCTGGCAATCTATGACAGCGAATTCGCTGTCGAGCACAAGCTCGACGCCTCGCCGCTGACGGCGGCGGACATGGCCGCCCATCACTGCATCGTCGACGGCCTGGCCGAACTGACGCCGGACATTCCCGTGTTGTCGGAGGAGTCGGCGCATGAGGTATTGGCGGCGCAGCGCCGGCAGTGGTCGCGGATGTGGCTGGTCGACCCGCTCGATGGTACCCGCGAGTTCGTCAAGCGCAACGGCGAGTTCACCGTGAACCTGGCGCTGATCGATGCGGGCGAGCCGATCTTCGGCATCGTGCTGGCACCGGTCACCGGCGAGGTGTGGCACGGCGG
>DATHRJ010000277.1:0-7788 GCA_035465455.1 Lysobacter sp. | reverse complement strand
TCGCGTTCGCGAAGCACTGCTTGCGCGACGCGCTGCAGCAGGTGGTTGAGCGATTCGACCAGCGGACGCAGCTCGGCGGGCACGTCCCCCGCATCGATCTGCTCGCTGGCGTCGGGCCGCCGTCGCGTCAATGTCCGGCGCAGGCGTTCCAGCGGCGCAAGGCCGCGGCCAGCACCAATCCACAGCGCCAGAAGCCCGCCGATTGCAGCGATCAGGAACGGCAGCCCGGCCGCAAGCGCGATCCGGCGACTGAGTGCGGCGCGTTCGCCGAGGCTGTCGGCGGTGGTGATGCTGAAGCCGTTGGCATGCAGCGTATAACTGCGCCACCTGGCGCCGTCCACCAACCGGGTGCGGTAGCCCGGAGCATGCGCGGCCATGATCGCGCCCGATGCGCCCTGCGTCGTGGCGATCACCTCGCCGCGCAGCGAGCGTATCTGGCAGGCGATACCGCGGCTACCCGCGACGGTTACCGCCTCGGTCAGCGCCAGCGAGGAAGATCCGCCGCCCTGCGATTGCGTCAGCAGGCCCGCCACCATGCGTGCCGACATGGCCAGACGTTCGTCGAGCGTGTGCTGCAGGTTGCGGTCGAGGTCGCGCAGCATCCACAACGCCGCCACGCTCCACAGCACCGCCAGGGCAATGCCGATGCTGAGCACCAGCCGGACCCGAATGCTCACTGGCCGGCCTCGCCAAAGCGATAGCCCAGTCCGCGGACGGTGGCGACCACGCGCGGACCAAGCTTCCTGCGCAAGTTGTGGATGTGGACGTTGATGGCGTTGCTGCCGACCTCCTGCCCAAAACCGTACAGGCTGTCCTTGAGTTGTTCGCCCGAAAGGCAGCGGCCACCGGCCTGCATCAGGCTGGCGAGCAAGGCGGTCTCGCGTCGCGACAGGTCCACGCGCTCGCCATCCAGCCATGCCTGGCCGCTGGCGGGATCCAGGCTCAATGCACCGGCTTCGATCAGGTTGACGCTGCGGCCGGCGGCGCGGCGCGCCAGCGCGTGCAGGCGCGCGACCAGCTCGCCAAGATCGAAAGGCTTCACGAGGTAATCGTCGGCACCGCCCTGCAGACCGGCGATGCGATCGTCCACTGCATCGCGCGCAGTCAGCAGCAGCACCGGCAGGGTATCGCCGCCTTGCCGCATGCGTGCCAGCAACTGCATGCCGTCCTCGTCGGGCAGCCCGAGGTCCAGCACCATGGCGTCGCAATGCGTGGTCTGCCGCGCGAGTTCCGCCTGCGCCACGGTTGCCACCCGGTCGGCGGTCATGCCGTAGGCACGCAGGCCGGTCACGATGCCGCGAGCGATCAGCGCATCGTCCTCGACGACCAGGATCCTCATTGAGTGTCACTCCGTATCGCTATTCGCGCTGCACCGTAGCGCAGGCGATGCCTGCGCTGCCATAACCGGCCATCACGGCTTCATGTGGCAGTGGGGCGCGTTTAATGGTGGCTTAATCGGGGACGCGCATGGTGGCCATTCTGGCTGCCGAGCAGCTCGATGGCGTGGTCTCCGCGCCTTGTGTTGCTTGCCGTGAACTGCGCCGTTTACCCGCTCGATTCCAGCGCGTGAAGCAAAGGAGAGTCCCGATGATCAGCCTGGGTCCCGTTCCAGCGTCCCTGGTGGTACTGCTGGTCGCGCTCGCGATCGCGGTGCTTGTCGGCAGGCAGTTTGTGTCCCGCGAGGCTGGGCAGCCGGTAGTCAAGCTCATGCCGATATTCCTCGACATGCTGCTGGTCGGGGCGCTCGCTGCGCGGCTCGCCTTCGTCCTTGCCTGGCTGCCGCAATACCTGGCCGAGCCCTGGTCGCTCATCCGGATCGGTGATGGCGGGTTCTCGATCTGGGCCGGCGTGCTCGCGGGGCTCGCATTCGGCGCATGGAAGGCGCGCCAGCAGGAGACGTTGCGTCGCCCGCTGGTTCTTGGCGCGACCGCGGGACTGGCTTCCTGGGCGGTGCTCGGGGGCGCGCTGATGCTGATGCAGCAGTCGGTGGTGAAGCTTCCGACGACGGAGCTCGCCACGCTCGACGGCGGCAGCGTGAACCTGTCGACGATGACCGGCAAGCCCATGGTGGTGAACCTGTGGGCGACCTGGTGTCCTCCGTGCAGACGCGAAATGCCGGTGCTCGCCAGCGCGCAGGCGCAGCGCGAAGACATCACCTTCGCGTTCCTCAACCAGGGCGAATCCGAAGCCCAGATCCGCGAGTACCTGGGTCAATCCAACCTGCAACTCGACAATGTGCTGATCGACCTGTTCTCGTCCGCATCACAGACGTCCGGCGCGCGCGGCCTGCCTACGACGCTGTTCTTCGACGCCGCTGGCCGCCTGCTCGATACCCACATGGGCGAACTGACCGAGGCGGGCCTTTCGAAGAAACTGCAGCGCTTCGGCCCCGCCCCATCCCCCGACCCCACACCATTGAAGGAGGTGCCCTGATGGCACGCATCACCCCGACCGCAATCCTGCTTTCGTCCGCGCTCGTGTTTGCCACTGCATGCAGCCAGGCCGAGGAGTCAAGGAGTCCCGCTTCGCCCCCCGTCGAAGCGAGCCAGCAATCCCGCCCAGCCGTGATCACCGCGATCGAGGCGCAGGGCCTGGAAGTCCTCGGTGAATTCGACGCGCCGTCCGGCCTGCGCGGCTACGCCGGCGTCGCCGGCCAGCAGCCGGTTGCCGTGTATGCCACCGCCGACGGGCAGCACGCGGTGGTCGGCACGCTGATCAACGCCAAGGGCGAGGACATCGGCGCCCAGGCGCTGCAGCGGCTGGTCGCGGAGCCAATGTCCAAGCGAACTTGGGCGCAACTGGAGGCCAGCGAGTGGATCGCTGACGGCGCGGCGGACGCGCCGCACATCGTCTACACCTTCAGCGACCCCAACTGCCCGTACTGCAACCGGTTCTGGAGCGCCGCGCGGCCGTGGGTCGACTCCGGGAAGGTGCAGCTGCGCCACATCATGGTCGGCGTGATCCGCGCCGACAGCGCCAACAAGGTCGCCACGATCATGGCCGCGAGCTCGCCCTCCGAGGCGCTGCATCAGAATGAAAGCAACTATGGCTCCGGTGGCGTGCAGCCGGCCAAGTCCGTACCCGCCACGGTGCGCGCCACGCTGGACGCCAACGAAAAGCTGATGGTTGCATTGGGCTTCCAGGGAACGCCGGGGATCCTGTTCCGTGACGACAAGGGCGTCGTCCAGCGTCGCTCCGGCATGCCGCGCGAGGATGACCTGCATGTCGTGCTGGGCCCGCGCTGACCGGAACGGCGCAACGGTTGCCCGGCGTCACGCTGAAAAGTGTCACCGACCTTCGTTGCTGCAGAGTGTTGTCGCTACTGCGCGGTAACTATCGGTTCCAGCGCCGCTTGACGGCCTGGAACCACTCGACGAAATCATCCGCCATCGCCGGCGTCAGCTCATGCCCGGCATCGTGGAGGCGCATAGCACGCGGCACACCCAGATCTTGCAGCCAGGCATCGGCGCGTTCGGCCCATGCGACCGGCAGCTTCTCGTCGTGCCTGCCGTGCACGATCAACGCATCCAGCGTACACAACACATTGCGCGGACTGGTCGACGCCTTCCGCACGGCGCCGTGGGCGGACTAGACGCGCGCTGGTGGGGCGTCAGTCGTGCGCGTCAGGCGACGTCCACCAGCACCAGTTCGGCATCTTCCAGCGCGGTCACGCGAAGCTCCGCCTCGTTCTCGATCGCGGCGCCATCGCGGGCTTCCAGCAGCACGCCGTTGACCTCGACCCTGCCGGTCGCCGGCACCAGGTAGCCGCGACGCGACGCGCCCAGCGCGTACACCGCCGTGTCGCCGGCCTTGAGTCGCGCACCGAGCACCTTGGCGTCGCTGCGGATCGGCAATGCGTCGGTGTCCTCGGGCGCGCCGCTGGCCAGGGCCACGAAGCGACCGGCGCGATCATCCCCGGGGAACGGCTTGGCGCCCCACGCAGGCGGCAGGCCGCGCTGGCCGGGAATGATCCATATCTGGAAGATCCGCGTCGCTTCCGATTCCATGTTGTATTCGGAATGGGTGATCCCGCTGCCGGCGCTCATCACCTGCACGTCGCCGGCCTCGGTGCGCCCCACGTTGCCGAGGTTGTCGCGGTGGGTGATCGCCCCCTCGCGCACGTAGGTGATGATCTCCATGTCGGCGTGCGAGTGAGGCGGGAACCCGGTATTGGGCTGGATGGTGTCGTCGTTCCATACCCGCAACGCGCCCCATTGGGTGCGCTCGGGATCCTGGTAGCCGGCGAACGAAAAATGGTGCTTGGCATCCAGCCATCCGTGGTTGGCGCCGCCAAGGCTGGCCAGTGGTCTGCGGTCGATCATGCAAGCTCTCCGGTGGCGGCGGTGCCGCGTTCACGCATCAGGATGAGGCCCGGAAATCACGCCGGTAGGCGAACCGGTGCAACGCATCGTTGCGATCCGCTCGATCCATTGAGCCGCGATCGAACCCTCCTCGCCCCAGCCTACGACCCGCGCGGCAGCACCGTCATCACCCGCACGATGAATGCATGCAGTTCCTGCATGTAATTGCGCAGGAAGGTCTTGGTGCTCTCAATGGTTACGTCGCCTTCCTCGGTGATCATCCCGGGCTTGAACTGGATGTAGGCCTCGGGCGAATTCATCTGCGGGGAATTGCAGTAGCCCAGCAGGCTGCGCAGGTGCTGCTGCGCAATCGCCGTGCCGATCGCGCCCGGCGACGTGCCGATCACGGCTGACGGCTTGCGAGCGAACGAATTCTGGCCGTAGGGACGACTGGCGAAATCGATCGCATTCTTGAGACCCCCGGGAATCGAGCGGTTGTATTCCGGGGTGACGAACAGCACCGCGTCCACGGCGGCGATCGCCTCCTTGAACGCCTTCGCCGGCGGCGGAAAATCGGCGTCGAACTCGGGCCGGTACAACGGCAGGTCCGAGAACGGTATCTCGGTGAACGTGAGTTCCTCCGGCGCCAGCTTGATCAGCGCCTTGCTCAGCAGCCGGTTGATCGAGGTCGAGGAGAGACTGCCGATGAAGTAACCCACGTCGTAGGTGGTCATTTTCCCTGCTCCCGCGGCTCCGACTGGCATTTCCACCTTCCAAGTGAAGCCGTTACGGGTGTGTCATGGCGTGACCGGCGGAGGTGTCGCAAGCCCCACAGCCCGCCCTCTCACCCGACCGAGTGCCGCCGGGGGCGAGGGGCTGGAAAATGCTTCGCGCCTCCTTCATGACGCGAAATCAAGGATGTCCGCTCCCCTCAAGGAGTAGCTCGACGCCTCATGAGCCTCACCGAATACCGACGCAAGCGGCAGTTCGGCAAGACCCGGGAGCCGGAGCCGGGCAAGCGGCTACCGGAGGGTCAACGGGCGATCTTCGTGGTGCAGCTGCACCACGCCTCCCGCCGCCACTACGACTTCCGGCTGCAGATCGGCGATGCGCTGAAAAGCTGGGCGGTGCCCAAGGGACCCAGCTACGACCCGTCCGTCAAGCGGATGGCGGTCGAGGTGGAGGACCATCCGCTGGACTACGCGACGTTCGAGGGCGAGATCCCCAAGGGCCAGTACGGCGGTGGCCACGTGGCCCGCTTCGACCACGGCGTGTGGTCGACCGAACACGATGCCGAAGCGCAACTGGCGAAAGGCCACCTGCGCTTCGAGCTGTTCGGCGACAAGCTCAAGGGCGGATGGCATCTCGTGCGCAGCGGCAAGTCCGCCGCGCAACCGCAGTGGCTGCTGTTCAAGGAAAAGGACGCCTACGCCAGCAAGCTGGAGGCGGACGACCTGCTGGACGATGTCACCCCGCCCCCTGCGGAGGACGCCAGGCGCGCTGGCAGCGGCAAGGCAGACCGGAAGCATGCGCGTACCCCGGACCCGGCCAGGAAGCGGCGCATCGACTGGTCGAAAAGGGCCGCGAAGCTGACCGGGGCGAAGCAGGCGACGCTCAAACAGGTCGCGTTCGCGCCGCAGCTGGCCAAGCTCGGCGACAAACCCCCGAGCGGTGAGCAGTGGCTGCACGAGGTGAAGTGGGACGGCTACCGGCTGGTGGGGACGATCGTCGATGGCAAGGCCAAGCTCTGGTCGCGCAACGCACTGGAGTGGACCGCCAAGGTGCCGGAGATCGCGTCGGCGCTGGAGCAGCTCGGACTCAGGGACGCGGCGCTCGATGGCGAGCTGATCGCCGGCGGCGGCACCCAGGCCGACTTCAACCTCCTGCAGGCCACGCTGGCCGGCGAGCAGCATGCACCGCTGACCCTGGTGCTGTTCGACCTGCTGCACCTGGACGGTTACGCGATCGACCAGTCGCCGCTGCTGGAACGCAAGCAGCTGTTGCAGCAGGTGCTGGAACGACCGGTGCGCCATCTCGCCTACAGCTCGCACATCCCTGCCGATGGCGAGACCGCGTTCGCGCTGGCCAGCGAGCAGCAGTTCGAGGGCCTGATCTCCAAGCGCGCCGACCGCGCGTACCACCCCGGCCGCAGCGACGATTGGCGCAAGACCAAGCGCCTGCAGACGGACGAGTACGCGGTCGTGGGCTACACGCCGGCCAAGGGTGCGCGCACCGGATTCGGCGCGCTGCTGCTGGCGACGCCGGACGCCAAACACGGATGGCGCTATGTCGGCCGCGTCGGCTCGGGTTTCTCCGACGAGCAACTGCGGCAATTGACGACCCGCATCGGCTCGGCGGGCGCGTCCAGGCCCAGCGTCCACATCAGCGACGCCCAGGCCAGGGAGATCCGCGACGCGCTGTGGTTCCCGCCGAAGTTCGTGGTCGAGGTGGTGATCCGCGGGATCAGCGGCGGGGGCGTGCTGCGACAGCCGTCGCTCAAGGCGGTGCGGCTGGACAAGGATGTCGCCGACCTGGGCGATTCCGACCGCGACCCTCCGGCGACGGCCAAGCCGGTGGCGAGAAAGCCGGCAATGAAAAGAAACGCGCCTGCCGAAGCGTTCCGCCTCACCAGCCCGAACAAGGTGGTGTACGAAAGCCGGCACATCACCAAGCAGGACGTGGCCGACTACTACCTCGCGGTGATGGACTGGCTGCTGCCGGAGATCGCTGGCCGCCCGCTCTCGGTCATCCGCTGCCCCGACGGCGCCGACAAGCCGTGCTTCTTCCAGAAACACCACACTCCCGGGCTCGAGCGCGTGAGCCTGGTGCGGCTCAAGGAGGAAGCCGGCAACAACGCGAACTACCTGGTCGCCTACGACGCGCCGGCGATCATGGAGCTGGTGCAGCTCAACGCGCTGGAGTTCCATCCCTGGGGCGCGCGCGCCGACAACCCGGACGTGTGCGACCGCATCGTGTTCGATCTCGATCCGGGAAGCGGCGTGCCGTGGAGCGAGGTCAAGTCGGCGGCCGTGCACGTGCGCGGCCTGCTTGCTCAGTCCGGCCTGCAGTCGTACCTGCGCACCACCGGCGGCAAGGGCCTTCACGTGGTCGTGCCGCTCAACCCGGGGTGCGAGTGGGGCCTGGTGAAACGCTTCACCCACGGCTTCGCCGATGCCCTCGCCGCCTCCGAGCCACTGCGCTACATCGCCGTTTCCACGCTGAAACTGCGGCCCGGAAAGATCTTCGTCGACTACCTGCGCAATTCCCGCGGTGCCACCAGCGTCGCGTCGTACTCGTTGCGAGCACGCGAGGGCGCGCCGGTCGCAATGCCGCTGGCATGGCCGGAGCTAGGCAAGCTGGCCAAGCCGGACGCATTCGACATCCATTCCACGCCGGCGCGGCTGAAACGGCAGAAGAAGGACCCGTGGGCGGGGATCGACGCGGTGAAACAGGATCTGTCGCGCTGGTCGTAAGCAGCCGGTTCAGT
>DATHRJ010000276.1:0-2444 GCA_035465455.1 Lysobacter sp. | reverse complement strand
TTCAACACCGGCACGGCGAAGCATCATTTCTGCGCCGTCTGCGGCATCAAGAGCTTCTACGTGCCGCGCAGCCACCCCGACGGCTACAGCATCAACGCACACTGCCTCGACGCAGGGACCGCGACCGCGATGCACGTGGTGCCGTTCGACGACGCCAACCGCGCAGTGGCCACGGCGCAGTTCGCACACCTGTCACGGCCATGACCCAACCAGACCGCGTCGCGCCGGAGTCATCGGGGCGCCAGTTGCACGTCGTCGATCCGGACGCCGCGGGCGTCGGTGCCGTCCTCCGAAGGACGACCACGTGAGAGCTCCGGTTCCGGTCACCCGGGAAGCTGGTGGTGCCAACGCCGCCACGCCCACCGTCGCCGCTTATGATCCGCGCATGATGCAAGAACCCCGGATTGTCGATTTCGAGTCGCGCTGGCGTGACGACTTCGCGCGCCTGAATGTCGAATGGCTGCAACGCTGGTTCGTGGTCGAGCCTGTCGACCACGAGGTGCTGGGCGATCCGCAGACCCACATCCTCGCCAGCGGTGGCCTGATCCTGTTCGCCGTGGAAACCGATGATGCGGGCCGGGAGCGTGCGGTGGGAACCGTCGCGCTCAAGCACGAGGGCGAAGGGGTCTATGAGCTGACCAAGATGGCGGTGGCGCCGGAAGCGCGCGGGCACGGCGTCGGCCGCCGTCTGCTGCAGGCATCGCTGGAGCGCTACCGCGCGCTTGGCGGTCGCGAGCTGTTCCTGGAATCCAGCAGCCTCCTGGAGCCGGCGATCAGGCTCTACGAGAGCGCCGGCTTCGTGCATCATCCGGCGCCGCGCCCGGGATCGCATTACGCCCGTGCCGACGTGTACATGGTATGGACGCCGCCGTCGGTCTGAAGCGGGAAGCGGTCGCGTGCGACTGGCGCCACCGGTCGCACGGCGCAGGAAGATCGGCTCTGCCGGCCGCGTGCGCTTAGGGGATGGCTGTCCAGTGCGAGCAACGCGTCGGCCGAAGCTCGAGCACCTGCTCGGAGCACAACGGCACGACGGCGCGGATCGTGGTGCAGGCCGGGGCGATGTCGCTGCAGACCGCAATCAGATGCACGGGCGAAAGCCGGAACTGCTGGAACCGCCAGGTCGAAGCGGTGTCGGCCTGGCGCGGGTCGGTCGACAACACGATTCCGCGTTCGCCTGGCAACGAAAAGCCGAACTGGTCCAGCGGAATCGACAGGCCCTCGCCGCGCGCCTTGATGTAGGACTCCTTCAAGGTCCAGTACTCGAAGAAGCGCAGCTGCCGGAGAGCGGCCGGCAACGCTTGCAGGTCGGCGACCTCGCCCGGGGCAAAGGAGCCCGCTGCGATGTCGAGGATCCCGGTTCGTTCCGACACGGACTCGGCATCGACGCCCAGGCGCATCGCGCGCGCCACCGCGAGCACGATCAGTCCGTCGGTATGGGAAACGTTGAACGTCAGGCCGGCGCAATCGGCATCGGCATCCGCGTTGCCAATGCGCGGGCGACCGTGTGGATTGGTGGCGAACTCCCAGTCCTCCGGGTCGATGGACGCATAACGCGAGAGCACGGTGCGGACCATCGCGCGCGTGACCAGGAAACGATGCCGGTCGCGATCGAAGTGGAAGCGCCGCTGGCGGGTGCGCTCGGGCGGCGAAAGCAGGCGCAGGTATGCCGTTTCCAGATCGGGGTCGCGGATGTCTTCGTGGTACGCGCACCACAGATGGACATCGTCCGGCCTCAGTTCCAGCCGCGGCCTGGCGCGGCCGGCCGAACCCGGCTGGCGGGCGTCATCCGTTCGTGCGCGAACGGGCGGGGCGATCTCCCGAGGGTGGTCCGTCACAACTGGCACCTGCACGCGGTGGCAAGAACTGGCGTGGCATCAACAGCATCGCCGGCAACCGGTGCACGCGCAACCTCGGCCCGCCATGCTGCGTGAACGCTGCCGCGGTCGATTACGGCCTTTGGCAACGGCGGCTGCCGAATTTCGGCTCCCATGTCCTACCATTCAACGTGACGCGGCAGCCAGACCGGTGCCCGCCCCTTTCATGCAGAGCAAGCGCCGCAGGATCCGCTGCCCCTTACCGCGACAGCAGGCCGGTACCTGCCAGGCTCGAACCAGGAACCGATGAAACCAGCCGCAACCATCGACAGTGCGTCCATCCGGCTTTCGGTTGCCCCGATGATGGACTGGACCGACAGCCACTGCCGGGTTTTCCACCGGCTGCTGGCGCCGCATGCGCGGCTGTAGACCGAGATGGTCCACGCCAACGCGGTGATCCATGGCGACCGCGCGCGCCTGCTGGCGCTGGACCCGGTGGAGCATCCGGTGGCATTGCAGCTCGGCGGCAGCGAGCCGGCGCTGCTCGCGCAGGCGGCACGCATCGGTGCCGATCTGGGCTTCGACGAGATCAACCTCAATTGCGGCTGCCCGTCGGACCGGGTCCAGGCG
>DATHRJ010000275.1:0-6670 GCA_035465455.1 Lysobacter sp. | reverse complement strand
CGGCCTGATCATCGTCGACGAGGAACACGACGGCAGCTTCAAGCAGCTCGACGGCATCCGCTACCACGCGCGCGATTTCGCCCTGGTGCGGGCCAAGGCGCTCGGGGTGCCGGTGCTGCTGGGCAGCGCGACGCCATCGCTCGAATCGCTGCACAACGCACAAACGGGCCGCTACACCCATCTGCGGCTGCGCCATCGCGCCGGCAACGCGCAGCCGCCGACCGTGCGCGTGGTCGACGTGCGCAAGCGCCCGCTGCTGGCGGGCCTGTCGCCGGAGCTGATCGCCGCGATCGCCGTTGCGCTGGATGCCGGCGGCCAGGTGCTGGTGTTCAAGAATCGCCGCGGCTACGCCCCGGTGCTGCTGTGCCACGACTGCGGCTGGAGCGCGCAGTGCCGGCGCTGCAGCACCCCGACCCAGGGCGCGGCGATGACCGTGCACGGTGGCGGGCGGCGCTTGCAGTGCCACCATTGCGGTGCGCGCCAGAGCGTGCCCAACGCCTGTCCGGACTGCGGCGGTCTGGCGTTGCAGTCGCAGGGCGCGGGCACCGAACGGATCGAGGAGGCACTGATCGAGCGCTTCCCCGACGTGCCGGTGCTGCGCATCGATCGCGGCACCACCCAGCGTCGCGACGCGCTGGAGCAGCACCTGGCCGGCTTCGGCACCCGTCGCGGGATCCTGGTCGGCACCCAGATGCTGGCCAAGGGCCACGACCTGCCGAACCTGACCCTGGTCGCGGTGGTCGGGATCGACGAGGGGCTGTTCAGCGCCGACTTCCGCGCCCCCGAGAAGCTTGCCCAGCTGCTGGTGCAGGTGTCCGGCCGCGCCGGCCGCGCCGACAAGCCCGGCGAAGTGCTGCTGCAGACCCACCACCCGGGGCATCCGTTGCTGGCGACGCTGCTGGCCGGCGGCTACGGCGCGTTCGCCGAAGCCGAGCTCGCGCAGCGCGAGGAAGCCGGTTTCCCGCCGTTCGCGCATCTGGCGCTGCTGCGCGCCGAGGCCAGGCAGGCCGAGACCGCCAACGGATTCCTGCAGGCCGCCCGCGACGCGTTCGCCGCCCACGGCGATGCCACGCTGGAACTCAGCGGCCCGTTGCCCGCACCGATGCCGCGCCGCGCCGGCTACCAGCGCGCGCAGCTGCTGCTGTCGTCGCCGCAACGAAGCACCCTGCATGCCGCGCTCGATGCGGCACTGCCACTGGTGCACGCGTTGCCCGCGGCACGCAAGGTGCGCTGGTCGCTGGACGTGGACCCGGTCGACCTTTACTGAGGGGCGCGTCAGTCGCGCTCGCCGGTGAGTGGCACGAACCGCACCGGCACGATCCGGCGCTCGTGGATCCGCCCGGCCGCGTCCTTCTGCACCAGCATCAGCGTCTGCGCGGCCCACTGGCGCCCGACCGGGATCACCATGCGGCCACCGGGCTTGAGCTGCTCCAGCAGCGGCGGCGGAATCGGCGACACCGCCGCGGTCACGATGATCGCGTCGAATGGCGCGTGTTCCGGCCAGCCCTGGTAGCCGTCGCCGATGCGGGCATGGACATCGGGATAGCCTTGCAGCGATTGCGCCGCCTGCGTGCCGAGCGGCTCGAGGATCTCGATCGTGTACACCTGCGCGCCAAGTTCCGCGAGCACCGCCGCCTGGTAGCCCGAGCCGGTGCCCACCTCGAGCACCTTGTGCCCCGGCGCGGGCTGCAGCAGCGAGGTCATCAGCGCGACGATGTACGGCTGCGAGATCGTCTGGCCGTGGCCGATCGGCAGCGGGCGATCCTCGTAGGCATGGCGGCGCTGCGCGGCGGGCACGAAGCGATGCCGCGGCACCCGGCCGATCGCCTCGAGCACCCCGGGGTCGAGCTGCGCGTGCCGGCCCGCGGCGGCCGCATCGGCGCGCAGCTGCGCGACCAGCGCCCGGCGCTCGGCGGCGTACGCATCCCCGGCGGGATCCTGCGCGTGCACCGCGCAGGCGGCCAGCAGCAACAGCACCGCGATGCCGGCGCGGCGCAATCCATCGACAAGGGCGGTAGCCAGTGCCATGTCGCCAGCGTGCGACCGCCGGCGTTAGCGGCGTGGCAAATCCCGCCACGAGCACGGCCGTGGCGGCTAGGTCGCCGCTGCTTTCACCGACTTCCTGCCGGGCCTGGCGGTGCGCGCGGGCTTGGGCGTGGATCTTGGCTTGGCACCACCCTTTTCGCGGATCCAGATGATCTGGTTGTCGCGACGCACCTCGAACAGTTCCGTGGCCTCGATGAGGTCGCTGAGCTTGCGGTAGCCGTAGTTGCGCGGATCGAACGAGGCCTGGTTGCTGACCTGGCTGCCGACCGAACCCAGGTGCGCCCAACCCTCATCGCCGCTGGCCGAATCGACCGCGCTGCGCAGCATCTGCACCAGCCGCGTGTCCCCGGCCAGCTCCGCCGCGGTGCGCGCGCGGGTGGTGGTCGCCGGTCCGGTGCTGCTGGGCTGGCCGAGCGCCTCGACGTAGGTGAACACCGAGCACGCATTGACGAACGGGTCCGGGGTTTTCTTCTCGCCGAACCCGTACACCTTGACCCCGTCGGTCAGCAGCCGCATCACCAGCGGGGTGAAGTCGGCGTCGCTGGAGACGATCGCGAAACCATCGAGGTTGCGCGCGTACAGCAGGTCCATCGCGTCGATCACCATCGCCATGTCCGAGGCGTTCTTGCCGCGGCTGTAGGCGAACTGCTGCACCGGCCGGATCGCGTACTCGTGCAGCACGCTTTCCCATTGCTTGAGGTGCGGGTTCTTCCAGTCGCCGTAGGCGCGGCGCACGTTGGCCACGCCGTGGCGCGCGACCTCCGCCAGGATCACGTCGATCTTCGCCGCCGGCGCGTTGTCGGCGTCGATCAGCAGGGCAATGCGTTTCTCGTCGGTTGCGGCCATGGCGGCGTCCTGCAGCGTCAGCGGGGATGGAACCGAGACTAGCGCACGATGCGCGCGTCGTGCGCCAGCGCTGCCGCCGGCAGTTCAATCGATCGAGGGTGGATCGCACCGGCGACGCAAAAAAAATGGCCCGGTCGCCCGGGCCATCCAATCCATTGCGCGCTGCGCGATCAGGCCGCGAACAACGTCCGCATCTTCTTCAGCGCGTTGGCCTCGACCTGGCGGATGCGCTCGGCGCTGACGCCGTATTCGTCGGCCAGCTCCTGCAGCGTGACTTTGCTCTCGTCGTCGAGCCAGCGGCGGCTGACGATGTCGCGCGAGCGGGCATCCAGTTCCGACAGGCCCTCGCGCAGCAGCGCCAGCTGGCTGTCCTCGGCGTCCTCGCGCTCGTAGATCTGCGAGGGGTCCTCGTCGTGGGTGCGCAGGTACGCGGCCGGCGACGGCGGGGCATGGTCGTCGTCATCGTCGCTGGGCGCGTCGAAGCCGATGTCGCGGCCGGACAGGCGCGACTCCATCTCCACCACCTCGCGCTCGGACACGTTGAGGTCGCGCGCGACCACGCGCACTTCCTCGGCGTTCATCCAGCCCAGGCGCTTCTTGCTGCGGCGCAGGTTGAAGAACAGCTTGCGCTGCGCCTTGGTGGTGGCGACCTTGACGATGCGCCAGTTCTTGAGGATGAACTCGTGCATCTCGGCGCGGATCCAGTGCACCGCGAACGACACCAGGCGCACGCCCTGGTCGGGATCGAAGCGCTTGACCGCCTTCATCAGGCCAATGTTGCCTTCCTGGATCAAATCGCCCAGTGGCAAGCCGTAGCCGTTGTAGCCGCGCGCGACGTGGACCACGAAGCGCAGGTGCGAATGCACCAGTTCGCGGGCGGCGTCGAGGTCTTCCTGTTCCAGGAACCGGCGCGCCAGGGCTTGCTCGTCCTCGGTGCTCAGCACCGGGATCCGGTGCACCGCGCCGATATAGGCATCGAGCGAGCCCAGCGGGCTGGGGATCGGCAGGCTGTTGGAGATCAGGGCGTTGGAGGCGGTCTGGGTCATGGGCATCATTTTAGCAGTCGGGGTCTTTGACTGCTAAAGCCCCCGGAAGTTCGCAGTGTTGCGTTCATGGAACGGCGGCAGCGTCTGCGAACGGTCGCTGAGCATGCCAAAGACGATGTTAGCCGCGGGTAAACCATTCGCGCTCCACTACGTTGCGCGGCGGCAACGACCAGTCCACCGGCGCCTGCCCGTGGCGCACGAGGTACTGGTTGGCCGCGGAAAAATGCCCGCAGCCGGCAAAGCCGCGGTGCGCCGATAGCGGCGAGGGGTGCGGCGCGCGCAGCACGCGGTGGCGCTGTGGGTCGATCATCTTGCCCTTGGCCTGCGCGTAGCTGCCCCACAGCAGGAACACCAGGCCTTCGCGCTCGCGGTTGAGGGTATCCACGACCCGGTCGGTGAACCCCTCCCAGCCGAGCCCCTGGTGGCTGCCGGGGCGGCCGGCCTCCACCGTCAGCACGCAGTTGAGCAGCAGCACCCCGCGCTGGGCCCAAGGCAGCAGGCAGCCGTGGTCGGGCCGCGGGATGCCGAGGTCGCGCTCGAGCTCCTTGAAGATGTTGAGCAGCGATGGCGGCGGCGCAACCCCCGGGGGCACCGAAAAACTCAGCCCGTGCGCCTGGCCCGGCCCGTGGTACGGGTCCTGTCCGAGCAGCACGACCTTGACCGCATCGAACGGGGTGGCGGCGAACGCGGCGAAGATCTGCGGGCCCGGCGGATACACCTGGATGCCGGCGGCCTTGCGCGCGCGCAGCAGCGCGGCCAGCGCCAGCATCTCCGGGCGGGCGAGGTGGTCGCCGACCCGGGCTTTCCACGAGGGTTCCAGCTGCACGCGCTCCTCGCAGCGGTCGCCTGCCGCCGCCGCGGTACCGCCCGGCATCGGGGGCGCAGCCGTGCTCACGTGTCCAGCGTGCGCTGTTCCGGCAGTTGCGCCAGGCGCAGCTGGAATAGCGTCTTGGTCACCAGCAGGCGCTCCTCGATCGGCTTGAGCACGAGGTCGTTCGCACCGGCACGCAGCAGCGCGCCCTGGTTGTCGGGGTTGGCATCCCCGGTCATCACCAGCACCGGCAGGCGGCGCTTGCCGTAGCCGAAGTCGTTGCGCAGGCGGTCGAGCAGGTCGTGGCCGCTGAGCTCGCCCTTCAGGTAGACGTCGGTCAGCACCAGGTCCGCCCCGGTGTCACCGCCGTCGGCGCCGCTGGCCCGATGCGCCTCGAGGTATTCGAGTGCTTCCTCGACGCCGACGAAATGCCGCACCAGCAGGCCTTGGCGCTGCAGCATGCGCTTGGTCGCCAGCGCAACCACGCGGCTGTCCTCGACGTACAGCACGCGCGCATCGGCGATCGGTTGCGGCTGCACATAGCCGCGGATGAACGCGGCCAGCGCGGTATGTCCCAGCGCCTTGTCGAAATAATCGGTGACGTCCTCGGTGAAGCGCCGGTCCTCCAGGTGCCCCTGGGCATCGCCGGACACCACGATCACCGGGACGTAGGCCTGCCCGGACGCCTCGCGCACGGTCCGCGCGAGTTCTATCCCGTCGCCGTCCGGCAGCGCCAGCGCGGTCGTGACCAGGTCGACCGGACCGGCCGCCAGCGCCGCGCGGGCTTCGGCGATGCTGCCGCAGGGCACCACCTCGACCTGGGCGACCTCGCGCGCGAGCACGTCGCCGATCAGCTTGCGCACCAGCCGCGAGCCATCGACCACCATCACCCGCGGCGTGTGGCTGGTGACATGGCGCAGGTCGCGCTGGTCCTGCGGCGCCGATTCGCTGGCTGCCGGCGTGCCCGGAATGTGCAGGTCGCTCATGTGTCGGTCGGCCGGGTCTGGCGCAGGTAATGGCCGGTGACGAAGCCGGCACCGAGCCAACCCACCAGCGCGCTGCCGAGCAGGATCGCGCCGGCCTGCTGGACACCGAAGCCGTGCAGGGCAAAGCCGCTGCCGTAGCTGGCCGCCAACTCCGACAGCGGCGCGCGCAGCGCGGCGGCGGTTGTGGCAAGCAGGGCCAGGGCCAGCGCACCGGCGGCCAGGCCATAGCACGCGCCCAGGTACAGGAACGGGCGGCGGATGAAGCCGTCGGTGGCGCCGAGCAACTGCAGCACTGCGATTTCCTCGCGTCGCGACTGGATGTCCAGGCGTACGGTGTTGCCGACCACCAGCAGCGCGCCCAGTCCGAGCAGCCCCGCCAGCACCAGCGCCAGACGGGTGCCGAAGCGCAGCCAGCCGTCCAGCCGCTGGCGCCAGCCCGCGTCGTGCTGGACCAGTTCGGCATCCGGCAGGGTCTGCAGCGATTGCGCCAGCAGCGCCTCGTCGCCTGCCGGGGTCACCACCAGCAGGCTCGGCAGCGGGTTGCCGTCGAGGCTGTCGATCGCGTCGCCCAAGCCGCTGTCGCGCAGTTCGGCCAGGCCCTGTTCCGGGGTGCGCAGCTCGACCCCGGCGATGTCGCCGCGGCCGCGAAGTTGTTCGGCCAGCGCGGTCGCGCGCTGCGGGGCGACCTCCGGCTTGAGGAACACGCTGATCTGCCGCGCCTGCTGGACTTCGCCGGCAAGCCGCTGCACGTTCGCCAGGGCGGCCCACAGGCCCAGCGGCAGTGCCAGCGCCACCGCCATGACGCCGACGGTCAAGGCGGTCGCCCATGGCTTGCGCAGCATGCGGCCGGCGCTGGCGACGAGGCTGAACACGTGGTGGTCGAACCAGCTGCCCAGCCGCGACTGCGGCGGGCGCGGGCGTCGCCCCGGAACGCG
>DATHRJ010000274.1:0-3871 GCA_035465455.1 Lysobacter sp. | reverse complement strand
TTTCGCCAGCAGCGCGTGGCCGCCGATGCCGGACGGGTAGCCGGGGAAATTGTGGCTGGTCGGTATCCAGCGCGCGCGGCTCTCGCCGGCATCGACCACCGCGATGCGGCGGTGGAAGCGGACCAGGTAAGTGGCAGCGGTCAGGCCGGCCGGTCCGGCGCCGACGATAAGGCAATCGAGAGGATCATCGTTCTGCATTGGTGGATCTTCGCGGGATGAGCGTCGTCAACGCGTCATCGCGGCATGCGAAGCATGTGTGCGGCTCGCGGACGGTGTTGCCGTGTCAGCGGCCCAGCCCCACGTCGATGAACCGCAGGAACTCGGCGCGGGTGCGCGCGTCCTCGCGGAACGTGCCGAGCATCTTCGAGGTGATCATGCTGACCCCGCGCTTGTGCACGCCGCGGGTGGTCATGCATTCGTGCGCGCCCTCGATCACCACGCCGACGCCCCGCGGCTGCAGCACCTCGTTGATCGTGTCGGAAATCTGCGCGGTGAGCTTTTCCTGCACCTGGAACCGCCGCGCGTAGGTCTCGACCACACGTGCCAGCTTGCTGATCCCGACCACCTTGCCGTTGGGCAGATAGCCGATGTGGGCCTTGCCGATGATCGGCGCCATGTGGTGCTCGCAGTGGCTCTCGAATTCGATGTCGCGCAGCACGATCAGCTCGTCGTACCCGGCCACTTCCTCGAACGTGCGCTCCAGATACGCGCGCGGGTCGTCGCCGTAGCCGCTGAACCAGTCGGAATACGCCTTGACCACCCGCTTGGGGGTGTCGAGCAGGCCCTCGCGGCGCGGATCGTCGCCGGCCCAGCTCAGCAAGGTGCGCACGGCATCTTCGGCCTGTTCGCGGGTGGGTCTGTCGTGGGCCATGGAGGGGGATGGGCCTTGGCGGGGAAGAGCCAATGCTACCGCAGCATGGGCGGCGCCCATAAAAAAACGGGGCCGCATTGGCGGCCCCGCGAGAAACGATGCGTTGCTTTGTTGTTATTGACTTGGTTGTTCTTGACTTGGAAGAGCGGTCGATCCGTCGCCCGCCGTGGCGGGCGCCGGATCGTGCCGGCTCAGCGGCCGTCGTTGTCGAAGTCGCCCGGCAACTTGCGCTCGATATGGTGCCAGCCGTCCTTCACCGCGTACTTCGCGTCGTTCCAGGCCAGGCTGGAATTGGCGCGGGTCTTGTCCCAGTTGCGCTCCAGCTCGGACTCGACTTCGTCAAACTTCTTGCCGCGGTACTGGCCGTAGGTGTCGTAGCCGTACTGGTACGCCGGCTCATAGTCGTTCCACTCGCGGCCGGCGCTGTAGTACGGCGCGCTCTTGTACTGGCTCTGGAAGTGCTCGCGATATTCGGTCGGATTGACCGCCTCGGCAATCGAGTCGCCTGCCTTCGCGCCCATCACGCCGCCGGCGATCGCGCCGACCACGGTGCCGACCGGGCCACCGACCGAACCAACCGCCGCGCCCGTCATCGCACCGGCAACTGCACCGGTACCTGCACCAACGTTGTGATCTTTTTTGACGTCACTCATGTTTTTTTGCTCCGTACTGCGTGGGGGAGACCGCTGCCAAGGGCATCGGCTTGGAGTCGACCCTAGGGATGCCTGCGTCGCTCTCTGGTGAAGAGACCAGGTTCGTCCCGACCGGTGTTCAGCGCGCATTCGCTTGGCGCTCAGGGAGGTCAACACCACGTGTCGGCGGCCTGCGTCCGGATGGGTGCCAACACGGCGCGACAGGCACTTGGGATCACGCCGCACTCGACTTCGTGAATGGTTCAGTCGATGCCGCGATTTCCGCCAAGCCGCCATGCCAGACCCGACACGCGCGCCGCGTGGCGCGCGAGTGCACCACGCAACACCGGCTCGCTCGCGCACAGGTGGACCTCGCGTCGCGCACGCGTCAACGCGGTATAGAGCAACTCGCGCGACAGCCCGCGACCGTCGTGGCGCGGCAACTGCAGCCACACCCGGTCGAACTCGGAGCCCTGCGCCTTGTGCACGGTCATCGCGAACGCGCCTTCGTGCGCCGGCAACGCCGACGGGTGGAAGCCGCGCACGCCGTCGCCGCCGCTGAACCAGGCGACGCTGCGGGCGGGGTTGGCTTCGCCCTCGCTCAAGCACACGCCGATGTCGCCATTGAACAGGCCGTGGCGATAGCTGTTCTCGCTGATCAGCAGCAGGCGGCCGTGGAAGTACGGCGCGTGGCGCGCGCCGGCGAGGGCTTCCTCGATGCGCGCGTTCAGCGCGCGTGCGCCCTGCGCGCCTTCGCGCAACGCCGTCAGCAGCCGCAGCCTGGCCGAGAGCGCCAGTGCCTCGGCCGGGTCGCTGGCCTCGGCGAGCGCGCGCCACGCGCCCAGCAGCCGATCGTGGCCCACGACGCCGGGCCCCTGCGCATCCACCCCGGCACCGGTGGCAAGCGGATCCAGCGCGCCCTCGTGGAAGTGCACCCCGGCCAGGGTGCCGCCGCGCAGCAATTCCAGCGCACGATCGGCGTCGCCAGCACGGAACGCCTCGGCCAGCGGCGCGAGGTCGAGCGCATCGGACTGCCGATAACCGCGCTGCAGCCGCACCCGATGGCCCGCGAGCAGCGGTGCCTCCGCTTCGACGCGGACGGTGGTGCCGGAATCGCCAAGCAGCGGTGCCAGCGCACTCGCCAGGCCAGCCGGCAATGCACCATCGGCGCCGGCGGCGTGGTCGATCGCCGCCAGTACATCGCCGGCCTCGACCGACGGCAACTGGTCGCGGTCACCGAGCAGGACCAGGCGCGCGCCGTCGGCCACCGCCTCGACCAGCTTGCACATCAGTGGCAGGTCGACCATCGACGCTTCGTCGACCACGACCACGTCGAACGGCAGCGGGTGCTCGGCATCGTGGCGGAACTGCGGGCTGTCGGGAATCGTGCCGAGCAGGCGATGCACGGTGCGCGCCACGTCCGGCAGTGCATCGATCAAGGCCGGATCGATTGCGGCGATGCCGGACAACGCCTTTGCTGCCTCGCGCACGCTCTGGGCCATGCGCTCGGCCGCGCGTCCGGTCGGCGCGGCCAGCGCGATCCGCGGCGACGGCCGGCCGGCGTGGTGCGCCTGCGCGATCAGCAACAGCAGCACGCGCGTGATCGTGGTGGTCTTGCCGGTACCGGGGCCGCCGCTGATCAGCAGCAGCGACTGCAGCAAGGCGAGCGCGGCCGCGCGCGCCAGCAGGTCGGTGCCGCTGCGCGCCTGCGGGAACAGCGCCGCGAACAGCGGCGCCAGCGCGGCAAGTTCCGCATCCGGGCAGGCCGCCGGTTGCGCGGCCAACCGCTGCAGCCGCAGCGCGAGCCGGCGTTCGTACTCGCGGTAGCGGCGCAGGTACAGCAGGCCGCGTTCGAGCACCAGCGGCGCATCGGTCGCGGCGACATCCTCCGGTGCCGGCGTGGACACCCAGTGCGAATCGCCCAGCGCCTGCAGCCATGCTGCGGGCGCCGGCCACTCGGTCGGCTCGGCGCATGCCAGTTGCGGGCGCGCCGGATCGAACGCGGCGTGGCCGTGGCCGACCGCCAGCGAGGCCAGCGCCGCCGCGGTCAGCACCGGATCGGCCGCGGCCACGGCACCGTTGGCCTCGTCCAGCCGGCGCAGGCTCTGGCCGAGCGCATGGTCGAGCGCGCGCAAAGCGCCCTGGCGGTACAGCGCATCGAACTGGCTCATGCAGCCACCGCGCGCGCCGCGAACAGCGCATCGAGCGCGTCGACCAGCGCGGGTGACGGCTGCTGCGCATGCAGCCCCGGCGAGCGTTCCGCGCTGGCATCGAGGCCACGGCAGTACAGATAGCGCACGCCGCCGAAGTCGCGCGCGTAGTCGTAGCCGTCGCCGAGCCGGAACCGCAGCCAGCGGTGCAGCGCGAG
>DATHRJ010000273.1:0-1595 GCA_035465455.1 Lysobacter sp. | reverse complement strand
ATAGACGCGGCGGGCCCGGCATCGCCGACGCCGCGGGCGGCACGGCGGCGCGCTGGCGCACACCCCGCGAAACCGTGGAGTTCGTCAACGCGACGCAACGCTGGGCCACGCAGGAAACCCGGCTCGGCATCCCGGTGCTGTTCCACGAGGAGTCGCTGCACGGCTACATGGCGACGGAGGCGACCATGTTCCCGCAGGCCATTGCGCTGGCGGGCACCTTCGACACCAACCTGATGCGCGAGATCAGCGCCGTCATCGCCCGCGAGGTGCGGGCGCGCGGCGTGCCGCTGGTACTGTCGCCGGTGGTCGACATCGCCCGCGACCCGCGCTGGGGCCGCATCGAGGAAACCTTCGGCGAGGATCCGCAGCTGGCCGCCGAAATGGGGGTGGCCGCGGTGGAGGGGCTGCAGGGGGCCGGCAAGCCGGAGCGGCTGGGCGAGGACAAGGTCTACGCCACGCTCAAGCACATGACCGGCCACGGCCAGCCTGAAGCCGGCAACAACGTGGCGCCCGCGCAGCTCTCCGAGCGCGAATTGCGCGAAAACTTCTTCCCGCCGTTCCGGGCCATCGTCGAGCGTACCGCCATTCGCTCGGTGATGCCGTCCTACAACGAGATCGACGGCGTGCCCAGCCACGCCAACCGCTGGCTGCTGAGCGACGTGCTGCGCGGCGAGTGGGGCTTCGACGGCGTGATCGTCAGCGACTACATGGGCATTCCGGAACTGGACACGCTGCACCACGTGGCGGCGGACCTCGAGCAGGCCGCCCGCATGGCGTTGGCCGCCGGCGTCGATAGCGACCTGCCCGACGGCCAGGCCTATCGCGCGCTGGTCGAACAGGTGCGGGCCGGCAAGGTCGGCATCGAGCCGATCGACGCGGCGGTGGCGCGCATCCTGGAACTCAAGTTCCGCGCCGGCCTGTTCGAGCAGCCCTACGGGGACTTGCAGAAAGCGCAGGAGGTCACCGGCAACGACGAGGCCCGGGCGCTGGCGCTCGAAGCCGCGCGCAAGTCGCTGTGCCTGCTGAAGAACGACGGCACGCTGCCGCTGGACGCCACGAAACTCGGCACGGTCGCCGTGGTCGGCCCGAACGCGGCGATCACGCGTCTGGGCGGTTACTCCAGCGTCCCGAAGCAAACGGTCAGCCTGCTGGACGGTGTCCGCATGCTGCTGGCGGGGCGCGTGGAGGTGGTCACCGCGCAGGGCGTATTTATCACGCAAAGCGAAGATCGCGGCGCGGACGAGGTGCTGCTGGGCGACCCGGAGCGGAACCGCGCGCTGATCGAAGAGGCGGTCGCAACGGCGCGCCGGGCCGACGTCATCGTGCTGGCGATCGGCGATACCGAGCAGACCAGCCGCGAAGCCTTTGCCGCAAATCACCTCGGCGACCGCACCGGCCTGGACCTGCTGGCCCGGCAGAACGATCTGTTCGACGCGCTGCGCGCGCTGGGCAAGCCGGTGGTAGTGTGCGCCATCAACGGCCGCCCGCCGAGCTGGCCTAACGTCGCCCAGCGGGCCAACGCGATCCTCGAATGCTGGTATCCGGGCCAGGAAGGCGGCACGGCCATGGCCGAGGCGTTGTTCGGAGCGGTCAAT
>DATHRJ010000272.1:0-2418 GCA_035465455.1 Lysobacter sp. | reverse complement strand
GGCGCGGCCGCGCACATGGCGCAGCCTGGCGACCTTGTGATCATCTGCGCCTACGGCCAGTGCGACGAAGCCGAGGCGGAGAAGTTCAAGCCGACCCTGGTGTACGTCGACCGCGAGAACCGGCTGACCCACACCAACGATTCGATCCCGGCGCAGGCTGCCTGACCGGGCGCTCTGGCAACGCTGCGCTGCCCGATGATCCAGGCAACCCCTCTACCCGGGTTGCCGTCCGCAAGCTGATCGGTTGCTGCCCGGATCGACGCCGGTCGTCAGAGCCCGTGCCGGCGAAGTGCCCATTCGACGTGCTCGCGCACCAGCGCCGTCTCGCCGTCGCGCCGCGACTGCAGCGCCGCGACCACGTCCGGAGTCGTCGGCGCATTGCCCAGTGCCACCGCAATGTTGCGCAGCCAGCGCTGATGACCGCTGCGGCGGATCGCCGAGCCCTCGGTGCGTTGCAGGAACTCTGCTTCCGACCAGGCGAACAACTCGGCCAATGTCGCCCGGTCGAGGTCGTTGCGGGCGCGGAAATCCGGCTCGTCGCTGCGCTTGGCGAACTTGTTCCACGGACACACCAGTTGGCAGTCGTCGCAACCGAAGATGCGGTTGCCGATCGGTTCGCGAAGTTCCAGCGGGATCGCGCCGTCGTGCTCGATCGTGAGGTAGGAGATGCAGCGCCGCGCGTCGAGCCGGTTGGGCGCCGTGATCGCCCCGGTCGGGCAGATGTCGATACAGCGCGTGCAGGTGCCGCAGTGCGCGCTCGCGGGCGCATCGACCGGTAACGGCAGGTCGATGTAGATCTCGCCGAGGAAGAACCACGAGCCGCCGTCCTTGTCGATCAGGCAGGTGTGCTTTCCGATCCAGCCCAGGCCCGCGTTGCGCGCGAGTGCGCGCTCCAGCACGGGCGCGGAGTCGACGAACACGCGGTGGCCGAACGGTCCGACCTCCTCGGCGATGCGGTCGGCCAGCCGCTGCAGCCGCTGGCGCATGAGCTTGTGGTAATCGCGGCCCAACGCATAACGCGCCACATAGGCGCGCTCGCCTTCGGCGAGGTTTTGCCACGCCTGTTCGTCATCGCCACGGCCGTAGTCCAGCCCGACGGAGATCACCCGCAGCGTGCCGGGCAACAGCTGCTCGGGACGTGCGCGCACCGTGCCGTGGCGTGCCATCCAGTGCATCGAGCCGTACAGCCCCTGGGCCAGCCAATCGCGCAGGTGCGCCTCGTCCTCGCCCAGGTCGATGTCGCTGATGCCGCAACGCTGGAAACCGGATTCACCGGCCAGCTCGCGCACGCGCCGCGCCACCGCGGCGGCATCGATCGATCGTGCCGGCGGCCGGTCGACGTCCTGCGGCGTCAATGCCTGGCCGCGGCCCTGCATCAGCGCAATGGTGCGTGGTGGATCGGGCAGTGTCGCCATGGCGCAAGTATAGAATCGGAGCATGTTTCATGCCTCCGCACCGCTATCCGCCCTCGATGCGCTGTACGACATCGAGGCATTGCGCACGCTCGAGTCGCGAGCGGCGGCGGTGCTCGAGGACGCGTACGAACCGATGCGTCGCGCCGGCCAGGCCGCGTGGCGCGAGAGCCTGCGCCACTGGCCCGAGGCGCAGCGGCTGCTGGTGGTCTGCGGCCCAGGCAACAACGGCGGCGACGGCTACATGTTCGCGCGACACGCGCACCAGTCGGGGCGGCGGGTATCGCTGATGCAGTGGTCGGATCAACCGCCGCGCAGTCCGCTGGCGCGTCGCGCATGCGATGAATACCTCGCGGCCGGTGGCAGCCTGGCGCCATTCGTTGCGCCGCTTCCTGAAGTCGACCTGGTCGTCGACGCCTTGTTCGGCATCGGCCTGGCGCGCGCACCGGAGCCGCCCGCTGTCGCCCTGATCGACGCGATCAACGGCCAGTCGGCGCCAGTACTGGCGCTCGACGTGCCCAGCGGCGTGGATGCCAACCGCGGCGCGACCCCGGGCGCGGCCGTGGTCGCGACGCGCACCCTGGAGTTCATCGCGCGCAAGGCCGGGCTGCGCACCGGCGCGGCGATCGATCACGCCGGTGTGCTCGCCGTGGCGGACCTCGCGTTGCCGGCCGCCGTCTTTACCGGAGTGTCGCCATTCGCCGAAGCGCTGTCGTCCGATGACCTCGCACGCTGGCTGCGACCGCGCCGGCGCGACAGCCACAAAGGCCACCACGGCCGCGTGTTGTGCGTCGGCGGCGACCACGGCCACGGTGGCGCGATCGTGCTGGCGACCGAGGCCGCACTGCGCAGCGGCGCGGGCCTGGTCGATGTGGTCACGCGTGCGCTGCATGTTCCCGCGCTGCTGGCGCGCGTTCCGGAGGCGATGGCGCATGCGATCGCCGATGACGCGACGCGGCTGCCGGACGCGCTGGTGGAGGCGGCGAGCGTCATCGCCATCGGCCCG
>DATHRJ010000271.1:0-4255 GCA_035465455.1 Lysobacter sp. | reverse complement strand
CCTGCCCCGCTGGGTGCACCAGGTGCAACGCATGAACCGTGCCAATGTTTGTTTTGCGTGAAGACCGATCAGAACACCACGGTGACCCTGACGGTGTCCTGATAGTCTCCCGACAGCGGTTGCGGCTGGGCCGGCACCTGTCCATGGACGGTCAGCAACTGCTGCGAACCGGTTCCTGTGCCGGACGCCGATGTAGCCGGCGTATTGCCCCATGGCTGGATGCGGGTGTCGTCATGGTATAGGCCGTAGCCGACCGACTCCGGGCCGATGCCGTTGCGGCGCATCCGACGGTTGGCCGGATCGCCACTGCTCCCACCATTGATGCCGACCGACCAGGCAGTATCGGCGGTGCAGGTGAGGCGGATGCCCGCGGCCGCGTCGACGCCTAAGGCCAGGCTGCTTTGATTGCCGAACGCGAGATCGTCGGCCACGATGCTGCAGCTGTCGGGAAGCTCCGCCGACGCGGAGGTAATCAGCGGCGCCTGTATCACGGGGGCGCAGGCCATGGACGTATTGGTCGTGGAAAGTACCTCGCCATTGATCGCCTGGGTGTAGGTGCCCGCTTCCAGCCCCATCTGGTTCGCGGTGATCACGCCGCAAAGCGTGATCGTGACGGCACCGGTGGGCTGGGGGCTCTGGTCGAGGGTAAGCAGCGCATCGGCCGTCTGGTTGGATTCACTGACCGGACCGTTCGGGCTGTTGCCGTGGATCTGGTAGCCAAGCACCGATAGACCGCTGGCCATCTGCCCTGTCGGCTGGCCATTCAGCTTGAGGCACACCTTGATCGTCGAGCCTCGTTCGGCCGCACCCGCGCCGGCACAGCGCACCGTCACCGCGGTCGAGGTGGTCTTTTCGGTGGTGGGGTTGGCCGTTATCAGCCCGAAATTCAGCGGCGGCGCCTGTTCCACCGTGCAGCCCTTGCTCTGCGCCATCGCCATCCCGGCGAAGGACAGCCAACACAGGATCGCAAGCGCCACGGCCGGCAGCGGACGCAACATCATGGCGCGCTCTCCATCTGGCAGGTTACCGGCCCCAGGCGTGCGGACGCGGACAAGGCGACGCTTGGCGGTGCCGTCGCCCGACAGACCTTCCCGGCGCGGCCCCAGGTCAGCGCTTCGCCGTCGATGTAACCGTCCAGCCACAGCTCCCCGTCGAAGCCGACCAGGGCGTCGCCACCCTGGCCGCGCTGGACGCGGCTGCCTGCGGCGACGGGCTCGCCGTCGGCGTCGTGCAGGATCACCGTGGCGGCGCGGCTGCTCTGGATCTGGAACAGCACGCGCACGCCGCCGTGATCGGGCGCGGTCACGATCTGCTCGATTTCCGGCACGCTGAGGTTCGCGCCCAGGCCGTCGGGGTCGATGCCGATCCGGTTGTCGACCCAGCCGCGCACGTCCGGCAGCAGCAGGTAGCCGTTTTCATTCGTGGTCCCGGCAAGCCGATTCTCGTACAGGATCGGCACCGCACCGATTCCGCCGGTCGACACCAGTGCGAAAGAGTCGGAAACGTGGCGGGTGGCAAATGCCTGCCCGTCCATCATCACGATGCTGCCGCTGCCCTGGCCGAACGCCCCGCCGGTGCCGGCGCTCCGGTCCAGCCCGAACCAGAAGTCGCCCACCTGCGAGCGCCGGCGCGCCGACGCACTGCCATCGCCATTGTCGCGCGCGAGGATTTCCCAACCCCAGCCGCCCTCATACGGGGCGCTGCGTCGTGCGCTGGCGGCAAAGTTGTTCTCGCCGCGACGCCGGTCGGCAGTGAACGACGCATCCAGGTCGGGACCGAGCCGGATATTGACGCTCAGCGAGAGCCCCCAACCGGTGCCGGCATCGTGCAGGGCCGTGGCGTGCAGCGAACTGCGCCGGAAGCTCTGGCTCAGGCCGACGCTGACGGTGCGCGTCGGCCGCAATTGGAGGTCGCGCGAGCGCAGCCAGTTCAACGACACCGACCCGCGCGGGATGGTGCTCCACACCGAGGCCCTGTCCTGGGCTCGCAACGGCGGAGTGCCTCCCTCGAGCGAGCCCAGGTCGCGGTAACCGGCGCTGGCGCGCTGCGAGTAGAGATCGATTCCCACTCCCTGACCGAACCACTGGTAACCCAGACCGCGCTGCTGCCCCGTTTCATCGCCGCTGCTGCGCGCAAACGAACCGGTGACCAGGCCGTAGCGTCCGCCGGGAGACCAGGCCATGCCCGCGCCACCAAGACTCAGCCCCGGACCCGATTCACCGTGCAGTTCCACCGTGACCTCGTTGCTGAACCCGCGGCGCCAGCTGCCACTGGCGACCAGGTCGCTGCCATAGCCGCTGGAGTCCACGCCGAACCCGCGCCGCAGCAGGCCGGCGTCCAGCGAAAAATCGCTCATTCCGGGCGCAAGGCGCTGGAAGTCGACGTACAGCGGCACATTGGTCTGGGTCCGCCGCCCGAGCGCATCGGTCACCACCACCACGGCCTGGCCCGCACCGACCAGCCGCGGAAACTCGGTGAGCACGAAAGGTCCGGGGTCGACCTGGCGGTCGAGCTGGCGCACGTTGTTGACGTACAGCTCGACGGCCGACGGCACCGTCGCCTCGGCGCTGAATTGCGGCACCGGGTAACTGATGAGGTCCGGCCGCACGCCGAAGTTGCGGCGCCACTGCACGCCCCCCAGCCGCACCGGTCGGGTCCATGACAGACCCCCGGTGACGATATCGCCGGCGCTCCAGGTCTGCAGGCGGACCGGGTCGGAATAGCTCCAGCGGCTATCGAGCCGCGTGTAGCCCTCGCTGTCTCCAGCGCCGGCACGGCTGACGCCGGTTTGTTCGATCGCGCCGAAGCGGCCGAACCAGCGCAACCCGGTACCCAGCGACACGGTCTCGGTGTGGTCGAAACTGCGCGCGAAAACGTCCCAGTCCAGCAACAGCCCGTGGTCGCGGCGGACATCGACCGCGACCGGCGGTGTATAGCCATGGCGCTGGGTGGGGCGCAGGCCGGCAGCAGGCATCAGCCGCACCTGCTGGAGACTCATGTCCAACTGCCACTCCAGCCCCGGGATGTCGCCCAGGCTGACCCAGCCGCGATCGTCCAGCGCCAGTCCCGCCGGCAGCAACAGCCCGGCGCCTGCCAACTCGGCGGGTTCCACCGAAAGCTGGCCGTCGAGCATGCTGAAGCGCACCAGCGGGCGCGCCACGCGGCCGTCCATCACCACGTCCAGGTACATCGTCTGTGCGGAAACGGCAGCGCGGGCCAGCGCATCGGCGCCATTGCCGGGCACCGCGTCCAGCCCGCTGGTCGCCGCCCGTGCGTCGGCCGGTGCGGCGGTGGCGGTGAGTGCTGTAGCCAGCGCCACGGTCAGCGTCCAGGGACTAGTGTTCGGCACGCAGAGCGATACGGGCAGACTGCCCGTTCAACAGGACCTCCAATGTCCTTGGTGCGCCAAGCGTGGCCAGTCCCTGCGCCGGCAGCGGCCAGCTTCGGCTGCTGCCCGCCAGCACGTATCCCAGCAGTCCGGGACTGACCTGCAAGCTGTTGCCGGCGGCGTCGAGCAGGTCGGTCGCGCCCAACTGGGCCGCGCGGCCGCCGCGGTTGTCGCAGACCAGGGTGCCGATCGCGATACGGCATTGCAGATCGGCGGGCGCCGGGTCGGCGGCGCGGATGAAGGCAGGGATCAGGAACCGCATCCGCACCGCTACCGCATTTTCTGCCCTGTCGGTGTCGCTGGGCAGCTCATCCACCACCACCCGGTACGCCCGTTCCCGCTCCGGGGCGCTCGCATTCGGGCGTACCACCCTGATCAGCTGCTCGCCGGCGGCGGGGATCTCGACGATCGCCGGGCTGACCACCAGATCGTGCGCGGGCTCCAGGCGGTCCTCGCCATCTTCCTGGGTCCAGACATAGACGCGGATCTGCGCGGCCACGGGCGCATCGCCCGAATTGGCCAGCACCAGCCGTCCGGCGCGCGCGCCCGCAGGCATGTCGACCCCGGTCTGCCGGGTCTGCAACTGGCCGCGGGCGTGAAGCGACCCGGACGCCGCCAACAGGGCGGCGAGCGTGGCGGCGGCGACCAGCTGGCGCGCTGAACAGCCTGGGTTCATCAGAACGTGACGGTGGCGGTCACGCTGTCGCTATAGCTGCCGACCGACTTCGGGTTCTGTCCGGCAAAAACGCGGCCGAAGACCGGGAAGCTGTCGGTGCCGCCGGTGCTGTTGCCAGCGATGACCACGCTGCCGCTGGTGCCGTCGCCCAGAACCTGGGTGCGGCCTGCGTCCGCGAACAGGGAGTAGTT
>DATHRJ010000270.1:0-5499 GCA_035465455.1 Lysobacter sp. | reverse complement strand
GCCGGCGTGCTCGACTTCAGCCTGGACCTTGGCTGCGTCGAGGGGGCGACCAGCCACTCCGATCTCCAGGTGCTGCAGTGGCGGATGGACGACTTGCGCGTCTGCGTGTCGACCACCCATCCGCTGGCGCGACGCAAGCGGCTGCGCCCCGATGACTTCGCAGGCGCGCGCTGGATCCTGCGCGAGGCCGGTTCGGCGACACGGGCCCAGGCCGAGCGCGTGCTGGCGTTGCTGCCACAGGGCGAGACCGTGCTCGAACTGGACCAGAGCGAGGCGATCAAGCAAGCGGTGATCGCCGGGCTCGGAATGGCACTGCTGCCAGCGGTGTCGGTGGAACACGCCCAGGCCGGCGGACGCCTGGTGGTGCTGTCTACGCCGTTCCTGCCACTTAGCCGCCCGTTGAGCTTCATCGTGCATCGCCGGCGGCACCGCGATGCATTGTTGCGCGCGTTCCTGGCCAGCGTCGGTATCACGGCGTCCGACTGACAACCCGGGCGCCTCCTTTCGCTGACGCGCGAGCAGAGGTTCCAGGCGTGGCTGACGGCAACTGGACCGCGGGACTCTCTGGATACCTCCAGATCATTCGCCCAACGCTACATAACCGAAGTCGATGAGGACGAACTGGATCGCGCGCCACGCCTGCCGCTGCTCGCTCGGATCGATTGCCGCGAGGATCAGTCTGGAAAGCGTCTCAAATGCTTGGAGCAACGCTTCCCGGTCCGGGTAAAGCGCAATCAAATCGGGCATGCACCTCCTGAGTGCCAACACCTCAACACTCCACGCGCTTTGCATCGGTTGCTCCCGTCGCCAATAGAAAAGCCCCGGCGCCAGTGACTCGCATCCCGTCGACCCGAAACCGCCGCAATCCGTTGCCGCTCTTGGGGTTTGCCCCTGGCACCGGGACCATCGACAGGATGTGTGCCACGCCACGATTCGTCAGTCGGCGAACGGATCGGCCGGCTGTAGGACTTTTCTGACGCGCAGCTTGCTGCGCTCGGTTGTTGCCGCACTGGACCAGCACGTCAGGCGCATGCGTCAGCGCGCGAACGGATGCTTCGGCAGGTAATGGTGAGAATCGAGCCGAAGGGGCAGGCGTCAGCATCACTCCGCCGAAAGGTCGGGATTTGGTTCCTCGGACCGGCCGTGGTGCCCGGGGCCGGACTCGAACCGGCATGGGTGTGAACCCGGCGGATTTTAAGTCCGCTGCGTCTACCATTTCGCCACCCGGGCGGGGGCCTTTGCGAGTCTACTTCAGCGTCGGGCGTTGGCCGCGCTCTGCGTCGCCCCCCACCGCGTAATGCCGCTCTCTGCGCTCGGCTACCGGCTGCTGGAGAGGAACACAAAAAACCCCGCACGGCGCGAGCCGGTGCGGGGCGATCATCTGGAGGCCGAGGTCGGAATTGAACCGGCGTACGCGGATTTGCAGTCCGCTGCATAACCACTCTGCCACCCGGCCGGTGACGTCCCCAAGCATAGCGCCTGGGGCGGCGTTTGCGTTTGCATCCGCCGTAAAAAACGAAACCCCGCAGGCGGGGTCCGTGTGCTCCGTGGTGCCACCGGAGCGTGAATCTGGAGCGGGAAACGAGACTCGAACTCGCGACCTCAACCTTGGCAAGGTTGCGCTCTACCAACTGAGCTATTCCCGCAGAAGAGCCGACATTTTAGGCATATCCGCAGTGCTGTCAACTACTGTCTGCATCGCTTTTCATCGCAGGCCATGCCGCGCGCAGGTAACTCCACCCCGACCACAGGGTCAGCAGCGCTGCCGCAGCCAGCAGCCATTCACCTATCAGGTAGATCGGCAGCCCGAGCGCGCGCTCCTGGTATAGGAGGCAGACCATCGCCACCATCTGCACGATGGTCTTGATCTTGCCAACTCCCGCGACCTTGACCGTGGCGCCCTGCCCGATCTCGGCCATCCATTCGCGCAGCGCCGAGACCGCGATCTCGCGGCCGATGATGACCGACGAGAACAGCGCCATCCACGTGGCTTCGGCCCCGTCCTTCACGCTGACCACGATCACCAGCGCCACCGCGACCATGAGCTTGTCGGCGACCGGGTCGAGGAACGCACCGAAGGCCGAGAACTGGTCGTAGCGCCGCGCTATCCACCCATCGAGCCAGTCGGTCACCGAGGCAAAGGCGAAAATCGCCGCGGCCGCGAAGTTGGTCCATTTGAACGGCAGGTAGAACACCAGCACCAGCACCGGGATCAACATGATCCGCAGCAGGGTCAGCATGGTCGGTACAGTCAACTTCATCCGTCGCTCCGCGTCGCGTCCGTTGGCGCGCCTGTCTCGCCAGGAGCGGCAGGTGCTTCCAGCCCGTGCAGGGTCGCATAGATGCGCTCGGCAAGCGCCGCATTGACCCCCTCGACGCGCGAAATCTCCTCGATCCCGGCGCCCTTGAGACCACCGAGCCCGCCGAAGTGGCGCAAGAGGTTGGCCCGCCGGCGCGGGCCGATGCCGGGGATGTCCTCGAGCCGGCTGCTGTTGCGTGCTTTCTGGCGGCGCCCACGGTGCCCGGTGATCGCGAACCGGTGCGCCTCGTCGCGCACCTGCTGGATGAGCTGCAGCGCCGGCGACTGCGCTCCGGGGCGGACGCTGCGGCCATCGGGCAGCAGCAGTTCCTCGTCGCCGGGCCTGCGCGCCGGGCCCTTGGCCACGCCGACCAGTTGCACCTGCTCGACCCCGAACTCGGCCAACGCCGCGCGCGCCTGCGCGACCTGCCCTGCGCCACCATCGATCAGCAACAGATCCGGCAGCACGCCCAGCTTGGAATCCGCGCCGGCCTCTACCGCGCGGCGGAATCGGCGCTGGATCGCCTGGTGCATGGCCGCGTAGTCGTCGCCGGGTTCGATCCCGGCGATGTTGTAACGGCGGTACTGCGCGCGCACCGGTCCCTCGGCATCGAAGACCACGCAGGAGGCGACGGTCGCCTCGCCCATCGTGTGGCTGATGTCGAAGCACTCGATGCGCGAGGGCAGCTCCGCCAGCCCGATCAGCTCCCGCAGCGCGTCGGCGCGGGCATGCTGGGCGGCATGGCTGGTGCGCTCGCCCGCCAGCGCCACTTCCGCGTTGCGGCGCGCAAGATCGAGGTAGCCAGCGCGCTCGCCGCGGACACTGGTGCGGATCTGCACGCGGCGATCGCTGGACATGGACAGCGCCTGCTCGATGAGCTCGCGGTCGGGGATGTCGCGATCCAGCACGATCTCGCGCGGCGGGGTCTGCTCGCCGTAGTACTGCGACACGAAGGCGGCGAGCACCTCTGCCGGATTCTCGCTGCCGGCGGTCTTCGGGAAGAACGCGCGCGTGCCGAGATTGCGCCCGTCGCGGAACGCCAGCAGCAACACGCATGCTGCCGTCCCCTGCATCGCGCAGGCCAGCACGTCCAGGTCCGCTGCGCGTCCGTCGACATACTGGCGCGCCTGCAGCGTGCGGATCGAGGTGACGAGGTCGCGCAGGCGCGCGGCCTCCTCGAAATCCAGCCGCAGGCTGGCTGCCTCCATCGCCTTGTTCACCTCGTCGGTGAGCTCGTCGCTGCGACCGTCCAGCAGCAGGCTGGCGCGGCGCACGCTCTCGGCGTAGTCGCGTGGCGGTATCAGTCCCACGCATGGTGCGCTGCAACGACCGATCTGGTGCTGCAGGCACGGCCGCGAGCGGTTGCGGAACACGCTGTCCTCGCAGCTGCGCAGCTTGAACAGCTTGTGCATGAGGTTGAGCGTGTCGCGCACCGCGCCCACGCTGGCGTACGGACCGAAGTAGCGGCCGGGCAGCGCTCGCGGGCCGCGATGCATGCCGATCCGCGGCCAGGTCTCGGTGGTCATCAGCACATACGGAAAACTCTTGTCGTCGCGCAGAAGCACGTTGTAACGCGGCTTGAGCGACTTGATCAGCTGGTTCTCGAGGATCAGCGCCTCCGCCTCGGTGCGGGTGACGGTCACTTCCATGCGCACCGTCTGCGCCAGCATCGCCATGATCCGCGCTGACTTCGGGGTGCCGTTGAAGTAGCTGGCGACCCGGTTCCTGAGTGCGCCGGCCTTGCCGACGTAGAGCGCGCTGTCATCGGCGCCGAGCATGCGGTAGACCCCGGGCGCAGTGCTGAGGCCGCGGACGAAATCCTTGCCGTCGAAGGTCTTGGCTGGCTGGGTCCGGTTCATCGCGCGCCGTTCGCCCGGCCACGGACCATCGCGCGCCGCCAGGGCTGCGCTGCGGCGCTGAACGACGTTTGGCTAGGCAAAGTGCACATTGGGGTTGGCGACATCGGCCTCATTGATTGGGCCGATTATGCGATAGCTCAAGGGTCCGCCCAACGTAGCCGGCCCCTGGACGCTGAACCGGCCCTCAGGGCGCGCAGACCCATGCGAGAAGGTTTGCAACGCAGCTTCGCGTCAGCGATGCCTTGCCTGCAGGCGCGCAACGACTCCGCCGGCCGCGCGGTCCAGCAGCCCCCAGACGTGCTCGAAATCGCTGCTGCCGCCCGTGTAGGGGTCGGGGATTTCCCCGCGATCCTCCTCCAGACACGACCACTCAAGCAGCAACGCGGACTGCGCCATCGCATCGGGCGGTGCCAGCGCGCGCACATCGCGCAGGTTGGCGCGATCGGCACACAGCACCCAGTCGAAACGCTGGAAATCCGGCGCGCCAATCTGGCGGCCGCGCAGCATGGCGATGTCGATGCCATGACGCGCGGCAGTGGCGATCGCCCGTGGATCCGGCGGCCGCCCGAGGTGCCAGTCGCCGGTGCCAGCGGAGTCCACGAGAATGCGGCCGCGCAGCGGCGAGGACTCGATGCGCGCGCGCAGCAGCCCCTCGGCCATTGGCGAGCGGCAGATGTTGCCCAGGCACACGACCAGCAGGTGCAATGGTTCAGCCAAGGCCGCCTGCCAGGTGCGCTTCGGCGCGCACCAGGTCCTCGGGGGTATCGATTCCCTGCGGGAATGGCGCCGGGCTCAGCGCAACCGCAATCGAATATCCCGCCTCGAGCACGCGCAACTGCTCGAGCGACTCGATCCGCTCGAGCCGGCCCGCTGGCAGCGCGGCGACGCGCTGGAGGAAGCCGGCGCGATACGCGTAGATGCCGATGTGCCGCAGCCAGTGTCCGCCATCGGGAAGACTGTCGCGGCTCCGGCCGAACGCATCGCGCGGCCATGGGATCGGCGCGCGACTGAAGTACAGGGCATTGCCGTCGGCGCGCCGCACCAGCTTGACTGCGTTGGGATCCAGCAGGGTTTCGACATCCTCGATCGGCGCCGCGAGCGTGGCCATTTCGGCTGCGCCAGCGGCGAGGGCTTCCGCGACCGCGCGGATCCCCGCGGCCGGCGCAAACGGCTCGTCGCCCTGCAGGTTGACCACGATCGTGTCCTCGCCCCAGCCGGCGATCCCCGCGCACTCGGCCAGGCGATCGGTACCCGAGGCGTGGTCGGCGGAGGTCATCGCCAAGTGCACGCCGGCACCGGCTGGCAGGGCGGATTTCAGCGCGGCAATGATGCGCTCGTCG
>DATHRJ010000269.1:0-3510 GCA_035465455.1 Lysobacter sp. | reverse complement strand
GCGAGCTGGTCGATGGCGGCCTGCTGGCGCCGTTGCCGATCGCGGCCACGCGCCTGTCGGACGCGCACCGGCTGATCGCGGTCGACATGCACAGCTGGCCGCGACGCCCGCCGGGCGCGCCGGCGAGCCCCGAGGCGGGTAACGGCGACTCCGTCGCGGCCGAACCGCCGTCGCGATGGGCGCGCTGGATCGAACGCCGCTTCGCCGCCGCCGGCGCCGACGATGGCGAGGCACGCGTGGTCGCGCGGCAGTTCGGCTTCACCGAACTGATGGCGCGCTCGCTGGACACGATGCAGGCGCAGATCGCGCGCGTGCACATGGCGCTGGATCCCCCCGAACTGGTGATCCGGATCCCGCGCGACGCCTGCCAGTTCTACGAATTCTGGCGCGCGCGCGAACTGATCGCGATCGGCCGCCATGAAGCCGACAAGGCGCTCGACGCCGCGGGTTATTGAGCCGCCGGCCGCCACGGGCAATCCGTTTCTGCACTGGGGGGCTGATCGCAGCCGGTGAGATGGCGCGCCGCGATGCTGCGGCTGCCAGTCACCAGGAGCCCGCCATGAACCACCCGTCCCGACGTCCTCCCCGCGAACCCGCGGATCCCCGCCTGGATGCCGTGCTGCGGCATGCGATCGCGATCGGCACGGTGCTGGTGCTGCTGCTGCCGGCCGCGCGCGGCACCCACGCCGTGCTGGGCTGGCTGCCGTTGTGGTTGCTGGCGATGCCGCTGGTCGCCTGGTGGGCGTTGCACCGCTTTGCGTTGCCACGGTGGATCCGGCTTGCGCCTGATGCGCGAGCCACGGGGGGACGTCGCGCCGGCAGCGCTACCGCGCGCCCCATGGCGACCAGCAATCGCTATCGGCGGCCACAACGCCGCAAGGTCCCGCTGAGCCCGGCGCCTTCAGGCTCCCGGGCTTCCGGCTGAGCGAGCCGGTTCGCCCGCGAAGTCGCGGCATCCGGCCACAGTGAACTACCCGGCGGCCGTTGCACGCGCGAACCCGTCAGCTCCAGCGATGGCTTGGACCGCGGCCCGGGATGATCAGGCCGATCCAACCGCCTGCGGCCAGGGTTTGCCCTCGGGGGCGGCGATGCGCTCGCCGTCCAGCCATTCCGGCGAGCCGATGTCGTGCACCGCCGCGGAAAGCGCGGCGGCCCAGCGTTCGCGGATCATGGCGAAGTAGGGGTCGTGCTCGGTGATCCGGTGGGTGCTGATGCCGTCGATGCTGTCGTTGCGATACACCAGCACGTCCAGCGGCAAGCCGACGCTGAGGTTGGAGCGCAGGGTGGAGTCCATCGAGATCAGTGCCAGCTTGACCCCCTCGGCCAGCGAGGTCGCGCTGGTGACGGCGCGGTCGAGGATCGGCTTGCCGTACTTGTGTTCGCCGACCTGCAGGAACGGCGTGTCGCCGGTGGCTTCGATGAAGTTGCCGGCAGCGTAGATGTTGAACAGGCGCATGGTGCGGCCGGCCAGCTGCCCGCCCAGCAGGATCGAGACGTCGAAGCTGACGTTCTGCTTGCGCATCGCCTTGCCGTGGGTGCGGTGCACGCGGCGCACCGCCTCACCGACCAGCGCGGCCGCCCGGAACATCGTCGGCACGGTGTAGATCGTCTCGATCTCGCCGGTCTCCGGATCGGGCAGGCCATCCTGGATCAGGTTGACCACCGCCTGTGAGATCGCCAGGTTGCCGGCGGTCATCACCGCGATCATGCGCTCGCCGGGCACGTTGAACTGCTGCAGCTTGGCGAAGCAGGAAATGTTGTCGAAGCCCGCATTGGTGCGGGTATCGGCCAGCATCACCAGCCCTTCGTCGAGGTACAGGCCCACACAATAGGTCACGCGCGACTCCTGGAAGACCACGATGGCGGCGCACTCGCGCGCCGACCGGAACACATCGCGATCATTGTGCGCCCTGGTTGCCCCGGGTGCGCTGCACCGTCTCGACGATGTCGACCTCGACGTGCAGGGTTTCGGCGATCCCGCCCAGGCGCACGCCGCGGACCGGCGCGGCATCGCGGTAGTCGCGTCCGGAGGCGATCCGCACGTAGCGTTCGTCCGGCGACAGGCGGTTGGCGGCGTCGAAACCGACCCAGCCCAGGTGCTCGATGAAGATTTCGGCCCAGGCGTGGCTGGCCGCGGGCGTTCCCACGTCGAGCGGGCACAGGTAGCCGCTGACGTAGCGCGCCGGGTAGTCGATGCTGCGCGCGGCGCTGATCAGCACGTGGGCGTGGTCCTGGCAGACGCCGGCGCCGGCGGCGAAGGCCTCGCCGGCGGTCGTGCACGAATCGGTGGACTCGCTGCGGTAGTCGACGTGGTCGCGGACCGCGTTCGACAGCCGGTGCAGACGCTCCAGATCGCTGCCCTCGCCGACCGCGCGTGCCGCCAGTTCGACGATCTGCTGGGTCGGCGCGGTCAGTTCGGTCGCGGCCAGGAAGAACACCGGCGGCAGGGTTTCCTCGAGCTCGCCGTGGACGCCGTGGCGATCCTCGGTCGTGACCTGGCCGCGCACCGACAGCCGCACCGCTTCCACGGCCTTGTCGACGGTGTGGGTCGCGACCGGATTGCCGAAACCGTCGACACAGGTCGGCTGCAGCACGCGCCCGTCGACCTCGACCCGCCACGACTTCACCACCTGCCCCGGGCTGGGCGCGGGCCACATGCGCAGGGCCTGCACGATCAGCGTGGCGGCCTCGTCGTAACGGTATTGGGTGTCGTGGATGATGGTCAGGTGCATGCGAGTACAGGTGTCCCTAACAGTTGTTCCTGGAAGTTGTTCCTAGAACAGGTGTCCGCTGGCGATCCGCGCACCGAGGGTCTCGGTGCGTTCGATCAGGTCGGTGAGGTATTCGTGCAGGCCGTCATCGATGACATCGTCGATGCTGGCAAAGCGCAGGTCGGCATATAGCGAGTGCGCCTGCCGCTTGGCCTCGGCCGAACGCTGCGGATCCTGGCTGCGGATGTCGTCCAGGTGATGGGTGATCTGCTGGTAGCAGAACGCCAGCGAGCGCGGGAACTCGCTGCGGCTGATCAACAGCTCGGCGACGTGCGCCGGCTCGACCTGGCCCTTGAACAGCACCCGATACGCGCGCCGGGCGCCGACCACACGCAGGATCGCCAGCCACTGGTAGTAGTCGATCACGCCGCCGACGTCGCTGACGCTCGGCAGGCGCACGTGGTACTTCACGTCCAGCAGGCGCGCGGTGTTGTCGGCGCGCTCGAGGAACTGGCCGATGCGCACGAAGCCGAAGCCGTCGCGGCGCAGCATGCCGTTGGAGGTCACGCCGTGGAACAGGCCCACGCGCGCCTTTACCCATTCGAGGAATTCGGCGAAGCCGTCGCCATCCAGTTCGGACTCGGTAAAACCGCCGAGTTCCTGCCAGGTGGCGTTGACCGCCTCCCACATGTCGGAGGTCAGCGCGGTGCGCACCGCGCGCGCGTTGCGCCGCGCGGTTTCGATGCAGCACGCGATCGACGAGGGATTCTTCTTGTCGACCGCGAGGAAGTGGATGACG